>DASWYJ010000126.1:0-8398 GCA_036405035.1 Burkholderiaceae bacterium | reverse complement strand
ATTCGCGGTGATAGGGATGGCCGGCATTGATGGACCAGGCTCTGTAGAGTTGCTCGACCAGCAACACCCGCACCATCGCGTGTGGCAGCGTCAGATCGGAAATACGGATGCGTTCGTGGGCCGCCTGTTTGAAGGCCGGGTCCAGCCCATCCGGCCCGCCAATCACCAGCGCCACATCGTCGCTTTCCAGCTGCCAGCCCTTGAGCTTGCGGGCCAGCGCCACCGTGGTCAGGCTGGTACCGCGCTCATCCAGCGCAACAATGCGGCTGCCGCGCGGAATGGCCCCTTCGATGCGCTCGCGCTCGGCGGCGTAGAGCTGGTCCAGCGTCTTGGAGCCGCGTGTCTCGGTCTTGACGGCCTTGAGTTCGACCCGCAGCTCGGGCGGAAAGCGTTTGGCGTAGTCGTCCCAGGCGGTTTGCGCCCAATCGGGCACACGCTGGCCGACGGCCACGACTATCAGCTTCATGCCTTGCGTGCAGGCGCCTTCTTGGCCGGGGCTTTCTTCGCGGCGGGCTTGTTGACCACCACGGTCTTGACCACCGGCCGGGTGGCTGCAGAGCCGGTGGCCGGTTTGGTGCCAGCCGACTTGGCTGCCGCCTTTTTGGCGGGTGCCCGCTTGGCGGCGGGCTTGGCAGCCTTGGCGGCCTGCTCGGCTGCCTTCACCGCGCTTTTGGCGGCGCTGCTGCGACGCAGCGTGGTCGGAGCGGCCTTGGCGGGCACCTTCTTGGCCGGTGCTTTTTCGGGCAACGCCGGCTTGGCGGCGCCGAGCTTCAGGCGGATGGGGGTGTCGCCCCAGAGTTCTTCGAGGTGGTAGTACTGCCGGATCGAGGGCTGCATGATGTGCACCACCGCCGCACCACAGTCCACGATGATCCACTCGCCGTTGTCTTCGCCCTCGATGCGCGGCTTGCTGAAACCGGCATCGCGCACCGCATCGCGCACGCTGGCGGCCAGCGCGCGGGTCTGGCGATTGGAGGTGCCGGAGGCCACGATGACCCGCTCGAACAGTGCCGACAGGTGTTCGGTGTTGAACACCTGGATATCCTGCGCCTTCACATCCTCCAGCCCATCCACAATGGCCCGCTGGAGTTTCTGGGTGTTTTTCTTCGCGGCGGCTTCAGTCGTCATCGGGTGGTCTGGTAGAGATGGTGTTGGTCAATATAGCGCGCAACCGGTTCGGAAACCAGATGGTCAACACGCTGGCCGCTGGCCACAAGGCTGCGGATGGCCGTAGCGCTCAGCGCTGTGGGCGTGGTCTGCAGCGGCTGAAAACGCGCTGCTGTGCCATTTTCAGTGCCAATTGTACCCTTGGCCAGCGCGATGTCTGGTCTTTGCGCTATTGAAATAATAGCAATCTGGCAGATGGCCTGCCATGCATGCCAGGTCGGCAGCGCGCGCGCCTGGTCTTCACCCAGTATCAGGTACAGCGCGCAGCCGGGGTAGATGGCCTGCAATGCATGCAGCGTGTCGATGGTGTAGCTCGGGCCGGTACGGCGCAGTTCCTGGTCGTCGATGTGCACATGGGGCAAATCGCCAAAGGCCAGCCTGGCCATGGCCAGGCGGTGGTCCGCGTCGCTCAGCACGCGGTTTTTGTGCCAGGCCTCGCCGGTTGGCACGATGTGCAGGGCGTCCAGCGCCAATTGTGCTAGCGCGGCCTCGGCCAGCGCCCGGTGGGCCCGATGGGGGGGATCGAACGCGCCGCCAAACACACCGATCCGGGCACCCGCCGTGGCCGGTGTCATGGCCGGCGGGATGGTCAGGCCCATGCGCGCGGCACCAGGAAGTGCCGGACGAGCTGGTCTTCGGGCGAGCCCGGTTCATCGCGCCGCTCGTAGGACCAGCTGGCCTGCGGCGGCATCGACATCAGGATGGATTCAGTACGCCCGCCCGATTGCAGACCAAAGTGGGTGCCCCGGTCCCAGACCAGGTTGAACTCCACATAGCGGCCACGCCGGTAGAGCTGGAAAGCGCGCTCGCGCTCGCCATACGGCATGTCCTTGCGGCGGGCCACGATGGGCAGGTAGGCACCCAGCAGCGCCGAGCCCACCGACTGCATCATGGCCAGGCTGCGCTCAAAGCCGAGCTCCGAGAAGTCATCAAAAAACACACCGCCGACCCCGCGCGGCTCCTGCCGGTGCTTGAGGTAGAAATACTCGTCGCACCAGGTCTTGAAGCGCGGGTACTTGTCGTCACCAAACGGCGCCAGCGCCTGCTTGCACACACCGTGGAAATGGCGGGCATCTTCGTCAAAGCCGTAGTAGGGCGTGAGGTCCATGCCGCCGCCGAACCAGCACACCGGCTCACCGCCCGCCGGCGTGGCGGCCAGCATGCGCACGTTCATGTGCACCGTGGGCACATAGGGGTTGCGCGGGTGGAACACCAGCGACACACCCATCGCCTCGAACGGTGCCCCGTTCAGCTCGGGCCGGTGCTGCGTGGCCGACGGCGGCAGACGTGGCCCGCGCACATGCGAAAAACCGCAACCGGCCCGCTCGAACACCGCGCCGCCTTCCAGGATCTGCGTGATGCCGCTGCCCTGCAGCGGCTCGCCCGGGGCTTTTTCCCAGGCGTCGGCCACAAAGGGCTGGCCGTCCACCGCCGCGATGGCGGTGGTGATTTCCTGCTGCAGGCCCAGCAGGTAGGCGCGAACGGCGGCGACGCCGGTACCCGTGCTCATTTCACCGCGCGGTGGCCAATGTCGTGGCGGTACTGCGCACCGTCGAAACGGATGCCCTGGGCCAGCTCGTTGGCGCGCTGCTGCGCGGCCTTGACCGATTCGGCCAGCACCGTGACACACAACACCCGTCCACCGGCCGTGGCGATGCTGTCGCCGGATTTCACCGTGCCCGCATGGAACACCACCGCATCGTCGCTGTCCTTGGGCAGGCCGGTGATGGCATCGCCCTTGCGCGGATGCAGCGGGTACCCGTGCGCCGCCATCACCACGCCCAGCGCCACATGGCGATCCCACTGCAGCTCGATGTCGTCGATGCGGCCGTGGGGCTCGGTTTCGGTCGCAGCCCACAGCACGTCGAACAGATCGGACTTGAGCCGCATCATGATGGGCTGGGTTTCCGGATCACCCATGCGGCAGTTGAACTCCAGCGTCTTGGGCTTGCCCTGGGCGTCGATCATCAGGCCGGCGTACAGGAAGCCGGAATACGGAATGCCATCTTTTTCCATGCCACGCATGGTTGGCAGGATGATCTCGCGCATGGCGCGTGCGTGCACGTCGGGCGTGACCACCGGCGCGGGCGAATAGGCGCCCATGCCGCCAGTATTGGGACCCTGGTCGCCATCGAGCAGGCGCTTGTGGTCCTGGCTGGTGGCCAGCGGCAACACGTTCCTGCCGTCGCACAGCACGATGAAGCTGGCTTCCTCGCCCTGCAGGAATTCCTCGATCACCACACGCGCGCCGCCGTCGTTGTGCTGCACGCCCAGGGTGTTGTCCACCAGCATGAAATCGATGGCCTCGTGCGCCTCGGCCAGCGTCATCGCCACCACCACGCCCTTGCCGGCCGCCAGGCCGTCGGCCTTGACGACGATGGGAGCACCCTTGGCATCCACATAGGCGTGGGCTGCTGCGGGGTCGGTGAAGGTTTCGTATTCGGCCGTGGGAATGCCGTGGCGCTGCATGAAGGCTTTGGAGAAGGCCTTGGAGCTTTCCAGCTGCGCCGCCGCCTTGGTGGGGCCGAAGATGCGCAGGCCATGGGCACGGAATTCATCCACGATGCCGGCCGCCAGCGGCTGCTCGGGACCCACCACCGTGAGCGCAATCTTGTTGTCCTGTGCCCAGACGCGCAGCGCCTGCACGTCCGTCAGCGCGATGTTTTCCAACGCCGGATCCATCGCCGTGCCGCCATTGCCCGGCGCTACCAGCACCGCCTGCACCTTGGGCGACTGCGCCAGCTTCCACGCCAGCGCGTGCTCGCGGCCACCGCCGCCTACCACCAAGACTTTCATACAACCACTTTCAATCTATTCGGAAAAGGTACGCCGCCGCACCGGGCCGCCCGGAGCAAGGGGGTTTGATCACAGTGCTGCGTTGTGGAAGACGTTCTGCACGTCGTCCAGTTCTTCCAGGGCATCAAGGATTTTCTGCATGCGCGCGGCGTCCTCTCCCGCGAGCTCGATTTCGTTTTCGGGCCGCATCGTCACTTCGGCGATCTCCGGCACCAGGCCGGCGGCCTGCAGGGCATTCTTCACGGCCTCAAATTCGGCGGGCGAGGTCAGCACCTCGATGGCGCCATCGGCATGGCTCACCACGTCGTCGGCACCGGCCTCCAATGCCACTTCCATCACCTGGTCTTCGCTGGTGCCGGGCGCAAACACCAACTGGCCGCAGTGCTTGAACTGGAAGGCCACCGAACCATTGGTGCCCATGTTGCCCCCATGCTTGTTGAAGGCATGGCGCACCTCGGCCACGGTGCGCACGTGGTTGTCGGTCATGGTGTCCACCACGATCGCGGCGCCGCCGATGCCATAGCCCTCGTAGCGGATTTCCTCGTAGTGCACGCCTTCGGCGTTGCCGGTGGCCTTGTCGATGTTGTATTTCACCCGGTCGGCGGGCATGTTGGCCGCCTTGGCCTTGTCCACCGCCAGGCGCAGCCGGGGGTTGGCGCTCAGGTCACCGCCGCCGGCACGCGCAGCCACCGTGATTTCCCGGATGATGCGCGTCCAGATCTTGCCGCGCTTCTCGTCCTGGCGGCCCTTACGGTGCTGAATATTCGCCCATTTACTGTGTCCGGCCACGGAGAATTCCTCTGATTGATTTAATCTACAGGTCTGATTTTACTTTTCACTCCGAAAGCCCCCGCCATGGCCGAACCGCTGCTGATTGCCAAGAACGCCGCCACCGAATGCCTGCTGCTGCCCGGCCTGGCCAACCGCCATGGCCTGATCACCGGCGCCACCGGCACCGGCAAGACCGTCACGCTGCAAACCCTGGCTGAAAACTTCTCGAAAATCGGTGTGCCGGTCTTCATGGCCGACGTCAAGGGGGACCTGACCGGAATCAGCCAGACCGGCAGCATCGGCGAAAAGATGGCCGGCATCCTGAAGGAGCGCGGCATCGACACCCCCACTGCCACCGCCTGCCCGGTGCAGCTGTGGGACGTGTTTGGCGCCCAGGGCCACCCGGTGCGTGCCACCATTTCCGACATGGGGCCGCTGCTGCTGGCCCGCATGCTCAACCTCAACGACACCCAGGCCGGCGTGATGAACCTGGTCTTCAAGATCGCCGACGACCACGGCCTCTTACTGCTCGACCTGAAAGACCTGCGCGCCATGCTGCAGTACCTGGGCGACAACGCGAGCGAATTCCAGACCAGCTACGGCAACATCAGCGCGGCCAGCGTGGGCGCCATCCAGCGCGGCCTGCTGCAGATCGAAACCCAGGGCGGCGACCAGTTCTTTGGCGAGCCCATGCTCAACATCAGCGACTTCATGCAGACGGTCGACGGCCAGGGCGTCATCAACGTGCTCGCCGCCGACAAGCTGATGAACTCCCCGCGCCTGTACGCCACCTTTCTGCTGTGGATGCTGTCCGAGCTGTTCGAGCAGTTGCCCGAAATCGGTGACCCCGAAAAACCCAAGCTGGTGTTCTTCTTCGACGAGGCCCACCTGCTGTTCAATGAAGCGCCCAAGGTGCTGGTCGAGCGCATCGAGCTGGTGGTGCGGCTGGTACGCTCCAAGGGCGTGGGCGTGTATTTCGTCACACAGAACCCGCTCGACATTCCCGACACCGTGCTGGCCCAGCTGGGCAACCGGGTGCAGCATGCGCTGCGCGCCTTCACGCCGCGCGATCAGAAAGCGGTAAAGGCCACCGCGCAGACCATGCGGCAAAAGCCGGGCCTCGACATCGAAACCGCCATCACCGAACTGGCGGTGGGCGAGGCGCTGGTCAGCCTGCTCGACGCCAAGGGCCGGCCCACCGTGACCGAGCGGGTGTATGTGCTGCCGCCCGGCAGCCAGATCGGCCCCATCACGCCGCAGCAGCGCCAGGCGCTGGTCCAGGGCTCGCTGGTGGCCGGTGTCTATGAAAAATCGATTGACCGCGAATCGGCCTTCGAGAAGCTCTCGGCCCGCACCGCCTCGGCCCCGGCCGCCCCTGCGCCTGCGGGAGGCCGCAGCCTGCCCGGCAAGACCGAGGCGGCACCGGCAGAAGGCGGCGGTGTGCTCGGTGGCCTGAGCGACGTGCTGTTCGGCTCCACCGGTCCGCGCGGTGGCCGCCACGAAGGCCTGGCCACGGCCATGGCCAAATCGGCCGTGCGCACCATGGGCACCACGGTCGGCCGCGAGATCATCCGCGGCGTGCTGGGCGGCATATTCGGCGGCAAGAAGCGCTGACGGCTGCCGCTCGGCGAATACTACGCGCAACCGCCATCTGCCAAGCGAATGGCAATCGATTCCGGGATGACTTGATTCGGTAAGAAGCAGGTGGTGAAAAAACCAATGAAATGGTCCGCTTCAGGCTTATCTGAGCCGTTCGCGAGTCACCGCTTGAACGGCAGTAACCGCTGCAGTTCGGCCGTTCGCCAAAGTGATGTCGGCTTCAGTGGTTAGGCCGCGCTTGCGCTCATACCCCCTGAGTCAATTGATTCAATCCAGTTAAGAACCCCTTCGCAGAATAAACCCGTTGAGATGTGAAGAACCCACGGAACGCCTAAGTGAGTGCCGCGTACTTGCGTGATAGGCTGGGCAGTACCGTCATTGAGTGGGCGCGTAATGGACTCTGCGTGAATAACCTTGTCGCATACATCTTTAATCGTGAAGACACGAATCTCTTCCCTGGCCGAAACCAAGAGAAAGGCAGAGTGGCCGACAAAGGGTTCAGATCCCTTACTAGGAGCACCTTGATAGAACTTCGTTCGCAGCGCTACGGCCAGCGACAGCAACTTTTCTGAAAAAAGTTCTTCATAGGTGCGGCGTGCCAGCTCAGGCTTGTTGATGGTCGTATCGATCAAGAGTTGGACTGCTGAAACGTCCAATGCATGACATTCCACCGCCAGACGGCGTATTGCATCCAGACTGATCTGGTGAGTTCCGAAAAGATCCATTGATGGGCGACTCTTGTTTGACCTATCGTAATTTAGAACCCCAATCCCGCGAACCAAAGCTGAGGGTCGCCGCCACCCCCTCTAAGACTGCTTTGGGGATAAAACAGCGCAGTGAAAGCGCCACCGTGACCAGCAACAACCGCTCTGGGTCGAAAGCAGACCGACTCCGACTGACACGGCGTATCACTTTCACTCAACCGGTGACGCTCACTCCAGCGGCTTGCTGGCCGGCGGTTGCCGCATGCCCACGGCCATGCGGTTCCAGGCGTTGATCTGTGCCACCACCCAGGTCAGGTCCACAATTTCCTGCTCGGTGAGCGGGCCTTGCAGCGCGGCAAAGGCGGCGTCGTGGTCGCCATGTTCGCCGGCCAGGCGGGTGAGGGTTTCGGCCCAGGCCAGTGCGGCGCGTTCGCGTTCGCTGTAAAAGCCCACTTCGCGCCAGGTACACAGGCTGTTGATGCGCTGCCAGGTTTCGCCGTGTTTGCGCAGGTCGCGCACATGCATGTCCACACAAAAGGCACAGCCGTTGATTTGCGAAACGCGTGTTTTCACCAGTTCCATGAGCAGTGTGCCCAGCGTGGAGTGGGCGGTGGTGGCGCCCACATTGGCCATGGCCTGGTAGGCCTTGGGTGCGAGTTGGGTCCAGGGGAGTCGGGCTTCGGTCGTCATGGTGGTTTCCTTGCGTGGTTGTTGTGTGCCTCCGGATGGAGAGCACATACCCACAAGACGGGTGGCGCTGCCGATTTGTGACAGCAGCGGCGCGCCCGGCCGCTGCTTTTTTAGCGACCGAGGCTGGCCACCAGTTGCGCAAGCTTGTCGGGGTTGCGCTGGGCGTGGATGCGCACGATGCGCTCGCCATTGGTCTCAAACGACTGGGCCGATTCGAGCACACCATCGATAAAACGCAGCAGGCCCCATTCGCCATTGATGCGGGCCAGCTCGATGCGCAGCGCGTTGCCGCAGCGCAGGTGGGTGGCCAGGTACAACTGCGCAATGCGCGGGCCGCCCTGCAGCGGCTTGCCAAAGCTGGGCACCTTGCCACCGCCGTCGCCAATCAGCTCGGCGTCTTCGGCCAGCATGGATTTGAGGGCGGAAAAGTCGCCCTGCGCCGAGGCTTCGGCAAAGCTGCGCAGCAGGCGCAGATGGGTTTCGCGCGGCACCACGTAGCGCGGGCGTTCTTCGCGCAGCTGGGTTTTGGCACGGTGCACCAGCTGGCGGCAGGCGGCTTCGGTCTTGCCCAGGGTGTGGGCCACTTCGTCGTAGTCGGCGTCAAACACTTCGCGCATCAGGTAGGCGGCGCGGGCCTCGGGCGCCAGCCGCTCCAGCAGGCTGAGAAAGGC
>DASWYJ010000125.1:0-3148 GCA_036405035.1 Burkholderiaceae bacterium | reverse complement strand
GAAGGCAAGGAGTTTCCCGATGGCTCGATGATCATCGGCAGCCCGGCCAAGGTGGTGCGCCAGCTCACACCCGAGCAGATCGAGGGGCTGCGCAACAGCGCCCGCCATTACATTGACAACGCCCGCCGCTTCCAGGCCGGGCTGCACAAGATCGCCTGACGGGGCGGCGTTTTTCCATGTCTGAATTGCACAAGTTCCTGTTCGACGGCCTGCCGGTGCGCGGCTCCATCGTGCGCCTGACCGACGCCTGGCAGGAAATCCTGCGCCGCCACCACGGCAGCGATGGCAGCAGCTACCCGCAGGCGGTGCGCGAGCTGCTCGGTGAAATGACGGCCGCCGCCGTGCTGATGCAGTCCAGCATCAAGTTCCAGGGCGCGCTGGTGCTGCAGATCTTTGGCGACGGGCCGGTCAAGGTGGCGGTGGCGGAGGTGCAGCATGATTTCAGGCTGCGCTCCACTGCCAAGGTGGTGGGCCCGGTGCCGGAGGGCGCCCGGCTGAGCGACATGGTCAATGTGCACAACCAGGGCCGCTGCTCCATCACGCTCGACCCGAAGAGCCGTTTTCCCGGCCAACAGCCCTACCAGGGCGTGGTGCCGCTGTTCGACGACAACCGGCAGAAGGTGGAAAAGCTCAGCGAGGTGCTGGGCTACTACATGCTGCAGAGCGAGCAGCTCGACACCACGCTGGTGCTGGCGGCCAACGACGAAGTGGCCGCCGGCCTGCTGATCCAGCGCCTGCCGATTGCCGGCGAGGGCAACCTGGCGGGCAGCCTGGTGAGCAAGGCCAACGAAGACGAGATCGGCCTGAACGAGCACTACAACCGCATCGCGCTGCTGGCCGGCAGCCTGCAGCGCGATGAACTGCTGACGCTGGACGTGGACACCATCCTGCACCGGCTGTTCTGGCAGGAGCAGGTGCTGCGGCTGGAGCCGCTGCAGGGCGAGGCGGCGCCGCGTTTTGCGTGCACCTGCAGCCGCGAACGGGTGCGCAACATGATCCGCAGCCTGGGCGTGGAAGAGGCGGAGAGCATCATTGCCGAGCGCGGCGATATCGAGGTGGGCTGCGATTTCTGCGGCGCCCAGTACCGCTTCGACGCGGTGGATGCCGCGCAGATCTTCACCAGCGCGGGCGACCAGCCACCGGGTACCTCGGCGGTGCAGTAGGCCGGCAGGCTCAGTCGGTGGCGGCGGGGCGCTTCACCAGCCGGCTGAAGAGCTGCTGCTCGCAGGCCGGGTCGCCGCAGTTGCCGCACACCCATGCCGTGGCCGCATTGCCGGTGGGTGCTGGCTGCAGGGCCCGCCGCAGCGTGGCCAGTGCGTGGCGGGTGCGGGCCTCGCCCTGGCCATAGACCACGCTGTACGGAATGGCCGCGTTTTCCAGCGCCTGGCGAAACCGCGCATCCACCGGCGCGCGCACCTGCGGGCCGTCGCGCTGCAGGCCGTCGGCCACCCAGGCAATGTCCAGCCCCATCAGCAGTGTGAGGCCATAGCTGCGCTGGTGCGCGAGGGCGGCCGGGTAGAGCGTGATGTCGTTGAACAGCAGGTCGCTGTAGACCGCGATGGTCAGCGCGGTGGTGTCGGCCAGCACGATCTGGCTGCCGGTGGCGGTCTCTACCTGCCGCGCCTGTTCGTCGGCAATGGCCTGCTGTTCATGGGCCTGGGGGGTGCGGCCCCGGGCGTCGCACCAGCCGCGCAATACTTCGTCGACCACCGTGACGGTGTGGTTCTGCTCCCGCAGGCGGGCCGCCAGCGCGGCGGCCAGCAGGGTCTTGCCGGTGCTTTCGGCGCCGAGCAGCGCCACGCGGAAGGGCGCTGCCATGTCAGGCAGGCAGCTTGCGCTGCCAGGCCCGCCAGCCCGCCACGCTGAGCAGCACAAACAGCGCGTAGAGCAGCAGCGTCAGCCACAGGCCCTTGTACGCAAACAGGCCCACGCTGGCGATGTTGACGGCGAGCCAGGCCAGCCAGTTCTCGATGTATTTGCGTGCCAGCAGCCACTGGCCCACCACGCTGAGTGCGGTGGGGAAGGCATCCCACCAGGGCACATCGGAATCGGTAAAATTCTGCAAAAAAAGGCCTGTGGCCAGCCACAATGCTAGCGATATAGCTACTAAAAAGAGAGCATTCTGACGGCCCAGCCGGGCCACCACCAGCGCGCTGCCATCGGCGCGCCGGCCGCGCAGCCACTGGACCCAGCCCCACAGCCCCAGCGTGACGAACAGCACCTGCAGGCTGGCGTCGCCGTAGAGCTTGCTGCGCCAGAACAGCGCCCCGTACAGCAGCGAACTCACAATGGCCAGCGGCCAGCCCCAGTGGATTTCACGGATGTTGCAGCCCACCATGGCCAGCGCCAGCACAAACGCCACGATCTCCAGCCAGGTGGTGGGTGTGCCCCACAGCGTGAAGGCTTCGAGAAAAATCAGTTCAGGCATGGCGCTCAGGGATCAGGGGCACCGGCACACCGTGCACAGGCATGGGTCGCCACTACTTGGCCATCTGCACGTAGATTTCGTTGGGCTTGACCATGCCCAGCTCCAGTCGCGCCTTTTCCTCGACCATCTCCAGGCCTTCCTTCAGGTCGCGTACCTCCGAAGCCAGCCGGTCGTTGGCCAGCCGGGCTTCGGCATTTTTGGCCTTCTGCGCATCGATCTTCTGCTGCAGCTCGGTCACGTGGGGCACGCTGCCGCGGCCCCACCAGAGCTGCACGTGCAGCACCACCAGCAATACCAGCAGCACCGCGGGGACGACTCGCTGGTTCATGGCAGGGCGCGGTCAGCCGCGGGTGCGGCAGGTCAGCGCAGCTTGTTGAAAGCCGAACGGCCGGGGTAGGTCGCGATGTCACCGAGGTCTTCCTCGATGCGCAGCAGCTGGTTGTACTTGGCCATGCGGTCCGAGCGCGAGAGCGAGCCGGTCTTGATCTGGCCTGCGTTCGTGCCGACGGCGATGTCGGCGATGGTGGAGTCTTCGGTTTCGCCCGAGCGATGGCTGATGACCGAGGTGTAGCCCGCGCGCTTGGCCATCTCGATGGCGGCGAAGGTTTCGGTCAGCGTGCCGATCTGGTTGATCTTGATCAGGATGGAGTTGGCGATCTTCTTGTCGATGCCTTCCTTCAGGATGGCCGTGTTGGTGACGAACAGGTCATCGCCCACCAG
>DASWYJ010000124.1:0-8747 GCA_036405035.1 Burkholderiaceae bacterium | reverse complement strand
CGCGCCGCCGCCGGCCGCGACGCGGTGCTGGCGGTGAAGGAAGACTGGTAGCCGCCCCGCTGCCACAATCCGCCCATGGACCTGCCCGCCAGCCCCCGCCTGCCGCGCCGCAGCCTGCTACTGGCGGGACTCGGCAGCCTGGCGGGCGCCGCCGGCCCGGCGCGGGCGCTGCCCGAGCGCACGCTGGCCTTCCCGCGCGACCACGGCAGCCACCCCGATTTCCGCACCGAATGGTGGTACGTCACCGGCCATGCCACGGCGGGCGGGCGCAGCTTTGGTTTCCAGGTCACGTTCTTCCGCTCGCGGGTGGCGGCCACGCAGGGCATGCAGTCGGGTTTTGCCGCACGGCAGCTGTACTTTGCCCATGCCGCCGTCACCGACGTGCAGGGCCAGGTGCTGCTGCACGACCAGCGCATCGCCCGCGCCTCCGGCCAGGCCACGCTCGACCAGGCCAGTGCCAGCAGCACCGACACCGCCGTGGTGCTGCGCGACTGGTCGCTGCAGCGCCGCGCCAACGGCCGCTACCACGCCACCGTGTTGGCCGGCGATTTCGCACTCGACCTGGATTTTTCTCCCACGCAGCCGCCGCTGCTGCAGGGCAAGAAGGGCCTGTCGCGCAAGGGGCCGGATGTGGCCCAGGCCAGCTACTACTACAGCGTGCCGCAGCTCGGCACCGCCGGCAGCATCACGCTGCGCGGCGAGCGCCTGGCCGTCACCGGCACCGCCTGGCTCGACCACGAATGGAGCCAGGAACTGCTGCACCCCCAGGCCGTGGGCTGGGACTGGATCGGCATGAACCTGTTCGACGGCAGCGCGCTCACCGCCTTCCGCCTGCGCAACGCCCAGGGCCAGCCGCTGTGGGATGGCGGCTCGTTCCGTCACCCCAGCGCCGGGCTGTTCATCGCCGCGCCGGGCGAAACCCTGTTCCAGCCGCTCAAAAGCTGGAAAAGCCCGCTCACCCAGGCCAGCTACCCGGTGGAATGGCGGGTGCGCACCGTGGCCGATTTCTACACCGTACGCGCGGTCATTGCCGCGCAGGAGCTGGACAGCCGGGCCTCCACCGGCGCGGTGTACTGGGAAGGCCTGAGCGATCTGTTCGACAGCAGCAACCGCCATGTCGGCCGGGGCTACCTGGAAATGACGGGCTACGCCAAGCCGCTGCAGCTGTAGCGGCGGGCAACCGGTCGCCGCCGCAGCCCCGGCGCCACCCGCCAGCGGTCGGGCCGGAGCCGGTCCTGCAGGTGGAAGCCGGACTGGCGGCGGCTGGTCCGGGAAAGGGCGAAACGATTGTTGCGCTTCAGGATCGGGCGATCCCGCGCGGCGCCTTCCTGAAGCGCATAACACCAACCGGCCGGCGCAAAGCGCCGTATTACCCCCGGACAACAGTGCTTTTTCTTGAGGGTGGATCCCGGCGGTAAAACCGCGCTTTCGCCCCGCTTCTTTTCCCACCATGCACATGGAGGCGGTTTGATACTTGGCCCATGCCCGCTCCACAGCCCACCACCACGCCCCAGCTTCCCCCTGCCGGCACGGCCTGGCAGGATGTGCTCGCCGCACACGTGGCCCTGGCCGTCACCGATGTGCAGGGCCGCTTCATCCAGGCCAACGCGGCATTGTGTGCACTGAGTGGCTATGCCGCGGATGACCTGCTGGGCCAGCCGGCCAGCCTGTTCGCCACCGAACGGCACACGCCGGCCTTCTTCGCCGCGCTGCTGCGCACGGTGCGCGAAACCGGCAGCTGGCGCGGGGAGCTGTGCAACCGCGCCCGCGACGGCACCCTGTTCTGGACCGACACCACCGTGATCGCCCAGCACGACGCCGAAGGCCACACCCGAACCCATGTGGTGCTGTACCACGACATCACCCCCGCCAAACGCACCGCGCAAGCGCTGGAAGACGACCAGGACCGCTGCTACCGCCTGCTGGCCCTCTCCACCGACTGGCTGTGGGAGCAGGACGCCGGGCTGCGCTTCACCCGCGTGACCGGCGGGCCGGAGGACGCCTGCGCCGCCCAGGCCCTGATGCTGGGCAGGCAGCGCTGGGAACTCGATGTCGACCTGCGCGACGACGGCTGGACCGAACACCGCGCCACGGTGGAGGCGCACCAGCCCTTCCGCAATTTCGAGTACCGCCTGCGGGTGGGCCGCGCGCGCGACACCTGGCGCTGGTACAACGTATCGGGCGAGCCGGTATTCGACGATGCCGGCGCGTTTGCGGGCTACCGCGGCGTCAGCCGCGAAATCACCACCGGCCGCACCATGCAGGACCGCCTGTGGCGCCTGGCCAATCTCGACACCCTGACCGGGCTGCCCAACCGCATGATGTTCCAGGAGCGGCTGGCGCAGGCCGTGCAGGACGGCCACGCCCGCCACCAGCCTTTTGCGCTGGCGCTGCTGGATCTGGACAACTTCAAGGAAATCAACGACACGCTGGGGCATGACGGCGGCGACGCGCTGCTCTGCGCGGTGGCCCGCCGCATCAACCGGGTACTGCGCCAGAGCGACCTGGTGGCCCGCATCGGCGGCGATGAATTCGCCATCATCCTGCACGGTGCCAACAGCGTGGCGTCGCTGCTGCGCCCGCTCGACGCGCTGCGCAACACCATGGCCGAACCCATCCCCGTGGGCCACGAAGAGCGCCGCTGCACCTTCAGCATGGGGCTGACGCTGTTCCCGGACGATGCCCAGGACGGCTCCGACCTGGTGAAGAATGCCGACATCGCGCTCTACCGCGCCAAGGCTGCGGGCCGCAACCGGGTCGAATTCTTCCAGCTCGACATGCGCAGCGCGGTGCAGCGCCGGGTGTCGCTGTGCCGCGAGATGGAACTGGCGCTGCAGCAGGACGACCTGCTGATGCACTACCAGCCGGTGGTCGATCTGGCGCAGGGCCGGGTCATTGGCGTCGAGGCACTGCTGCGCTGGCGCCACGCCACGCTGGGCCTGCTCACGCCCGGCACCTTCGCCCGCGCCTTCGACGACCCCGGCCTGGCCGCCCGGCTCGGCCAGCGGGTGGTCCAGCTCACCGTGGCACAGGCCCGCCGCTGGCTGGATGAAGGGCTGAACTTCGGGCGCCTGGCCATCAACGTGGTGGCCGCCGACTTCGCCAGCGAGCGCTTCGCCGACAACCTCGCGCAGGTGCTGCAGGCACACAACGTACCCGCCACCTGCATGGCCGTCGAAGTCACCGAAGGCATGTTCCTCGGCCGGCCCGCCAGCCAGGCCACCGCAATGCTGCAGGCCCTGCACGGCATGGGTGTGGAGCTCGCATTCGACGACTTCGGCACCGGCTATGCCTCGCTCACCCACCTGAAGAACCTGCCCATCGACCGGCTCAAGATCGACCGCTCCTTCATCACCGACCTGACCCATGACGAGGCCGATGCCTCCATCGTGCTGGCCATCATCCAGCTCGGCAAGAGCCTGGGCAAGGCCATCACCGCCGAGGGCGTGGAAACCGAGCAGCAGACCACGCTGCTGCGCCGCATGGGCTGCGATGTCCACCAGGGCTTCGCCCATGCCCGCCCCATGCCGGCCGCCGAGATCGCCGGCTTCGTGCAGCGCTTTGCGCTGCAGCAGCGCGCCGCAGCCGGCATGTACCGCTGGCCGCTGCGCATCGCCACCCGCCCGCCGGAAGCGCCCCTGCTGCCCTCCCATGCGCTGCCGGCATTGCCAGGCGGGCACCGCTCCAGCAACGCCCCCCGCTGATCCTGCGGCGCTGCGCCCTGCCCGCCATCGCCCGCCGGCTGGCCGAGCTGCCTGCCGGAGCACAGGCCGACAAGCTGGCCCTGCCCGGCCCGAACTGGCCCTACACTGGCCGCCATGCCCGCCACACCTACGCCGGACTCCCCCCGCTCCCTCACCGGGCTGCGGCCTTTCCTGAAGCCGTACCGGCTGCGCATTGCGCTGGCGCTGGTGTTCCTGGTGCTGGCCGCCGGCGCCACGCTGGTGTTCCCGGTCGCGCTGCGCAGCCTCATTGACGGCGGCCTGGTGGCCAGCGACAAGGGCGCGCAGGTGCTGGCGCTGGAGGGGCATTTCCTCGGGTTGTTCATCGTGTCGGTGGCGCTGGGGATCTTCTCGGCGGCGCGTTTCTACCTGGTGAGCTGGCTGGGTGAGCGGGTCACGGCCGACCTGCGCAACGCGGTCTACGCCCATGTGCTGGAACAAAGCCCGCAGTTCTTCGAGACCACCCAGACCGGCGAGGTGCTGAGCCGGCTGACCACCGACACCACGCTGGTGCAAACCGTGGTGGGCTCCTCGCTCAGCATGGGCCTGCGCAACACCGTGATGGCCATCGGCGCGCTGGCCATGCTGGTCTGGACCAATCCCTACGTGATGGTGCAGGTGCTGGGCCTGCTGGTGCTGGTGGTCCTGCCCACCATGTGGTTCGGCCGGCGGGTGCGCAAGCTGTCGCGCGCCAGCCAGGACCGGGTGGCCGACTCCAGCGCCATTGCCGCCGAGGTGCTGAATGCCATCCCGGTGGTGCAGAGCTACACCGCCGAGGGCCGTGAAAGCCAGCGCTTCGCCAGCTCGACCGATGCGGCCTTCGGTACCGCCGTGCGGCGCAGCCGGGCGCGGGCGGTGCTGGTGGCGTTCATCATCATTGCCACCTCGGCCGCGCTGCTGTGGGGGCTGTTCCAGGGCACACAGGCGGTGCTGCGCGGCGACATCAGCGCCGGCCACCTCGGCCAGACCGTGGTGTACGTGATCATTCTGGCCGGTGCGGCTGCCGCGCTCGGCGAGGTCTATGGCGACCTGCTGCGCGCCGCCGGGGCCACCGAACGGCTGATGGAGCTGCTGGACAGCCGCTCGCCGGTGGTTTCACCACAAAATCCAACCCTTCCCAGCGCCAATACTGGTGGTAGTGCTATACATTTTGAAGGAATCACCTTCCACTACCCGTCGCGGCCGGCGCAGGCGGCGCTCAGCGATTTCACGCTCACCGTGGCGCCGGGCGAAACCGTGGCGCTGGTGGGCCCCAGCGGCGCCGGCAAGAGCACGGTGTTCCAGCTGATGCTGCGCTTCTACGACCCGGACGCCCGCCACGCGCTGCGCTCGGGCGCCGGCACCATCCTGCTCGACGGCGTGCCCACCCGCGACATGGCGCTGCAGGACCTGCGCGGGCGCATCGGCATCGTGCCGCAGGAGGCGGTGATCTTTTCCACCAGCGCGCTGGAGAACATCCGCTACGGCCGGCCCGGCGCCAGCGACGAGGAAGTGCATGCCGCCGCCCGCGCCGCCTTTGCCGAACCCTTCATCCTGGCGCTGCCCGATGGCTACAACACCTTCCTGGGCGAGCGCGGCGTGCGCATCAGCGGCGGCCAGCGCCAGCGCCTGGCCATTGCCCGCGCAATGCTGAAAAACCCGCCGCTGCAGCTGCTCGACGAAGCCACCAGCGCGCTCGACGCCGAGAGCGAACGCATGGTGCAGGCCGCCCTCACCACGGCCATGCAGGGCCGCACCACGCTCGTCATTGCCCACCGGCTGGCCACCGTGCAGCAGGCCAACCGCATCGTGGTGCTGGACCACGGCCGCATCGTCGAGCAGGGCACCCACGCCACGCTGCTGGCGGCGGGCGGGGTCTACGCGCGGCTTGCCGCGCTGCAGTTCCTCACCTGACGCGCGTGCCGCAACAGCAAGGCGCCCTGCGGCTTGCAGGCACAATTGCGGCATGAATATCGTGATTCTTGACGACTACCAGGACGTGGTGCGCAAACTCCAGTGCGCCAGCAAGCTGGAAGCGTATCCGGCCAAGGTGTACACCAACACGGTCAAGGGTCTGGGCCAGCTCTCGGTACGGCTGCGCGATGCCGATGTGATCGTGCTGATCCGCGAGCGCACCCCCATCAGCCGCGCCCTGGTCGAAAAACTGCCCCGGCTGAAGCTGATCGCACAGACCGGCCGTGCGGGAGGCCATATCGATGTGGCGGCCTGCACCGAGCGCGGCGTGGCGGTGTCGGAAGGCACGGGCTCGCCCATTGCGCCGGCCGAACTGACCTGGGCGCTCATCATGGCGGCCATGCGCCGGCTGCCGCAGTACATCGGCAACCTCAAGCATGGCGCGTGGCAGCAATCGGGCCTGAAATCGGCCTCGATGCCGGCCAACTTCGGCATGGGCGTGGTGCTGCGCGGCAAGACCCTGGGCATCTGGGGCTACGGCCACATCGGCCAGCTGGTGGCCAGCTATGCGCGCGCTTTCGGCATGCGGGTGATGGTATGGGGCAGCGAAGCCTCGCGCGGCAAGGCGGTGGCCGACGGCCACGAGGCCGCTCCCGGCAAGGCTGAATTCTTCAGCACCTGCGACGTGCTCTCGCTGCACCTGCGCCTCACCGACGCCACCCGGGGCATCGTCAAGCCCGACGACCTGGCCCGCATGAAACCGTCGGCGCTGCTGGTCAACACCTCGCGGGCCGAACTGGTCGAGGCCGACGCCCTGCTGACCGCCCTGAACCGGGGGCGCCCCGGCATGGCTGCGGTCGACGTGTTCGAGAGCGAGCCCATCCTGCAGGGGCATGCGCTGCTGCGGCTGGAAAACTGCATCTGCACGCCACACATAGGCTATGTGGAACAGGACAACTACGAGATGTATTTCGCCGCCGCGTTCGACAACGTGGTGAATTTCATCAAGGGCACCCCCACCAATATCGTCAACCCCGGCGCCTTGCAGGTCCGTCGCTGAGCCGGCGCCACCGTTTTTACTGCCTATTTCCATGAGCACTGTTTTCCCCACCATCGGCCTCATCGGCACCGGCGCCATGGGCCGCGGCATCGCGCAACTGGCCTCGCAGGCCGGCAGCGTGGTGCGGCTGTTCGACACCAAACCCGAGGCCGCTGCCGCCGCCATTGCCGCCATCGGCGAGCAATGGGACAAGCAGGTCGACAAGGGCCGCATCAAGGCCATCCACGCCGCCGCGCTGAAGAAGCGGCTGGTGGTGGCCGACACACTGGCCGACCTGGCCGACTGCACGCTGCTGGTGGAAGCCGTGGTGGAGCAGCTCGACGTCAAGCGCGCGCTGTTCGCCGAGCTGGAGGGCGTGGTGGCCGATACGGCCATCCTGGCGAGCAATACCTCGTCGCTCTCCATCACCGCCATCGCGGCGGGCCTGCGGCATCCGAACCGCTTCGCCGGCCTGCACTTCTTCAACCCGGTGCCGCTGATGCGGGTGGTGGAAGTGATTGCCGGCCTGCGCACCGACAGCGCGGTGTGCGACCAGCTCAGCAACTACGTGCTGCAGATGGGCCACACGCCGGTACGTGCGCAGGACACACCGGGCTTCATCGTCAACCATGCGGGACGGGGTTATGGCACCGAGGCGCTGCGCATCGTGGGCGAAGGCGTGGCCGATTTCGCCACCATCGACCGCATCCTGAAAGACCAGGTGGGCTTTCGCCTCGGGCCCTTCGAGCTGATGGACCTGACCGCGCTCGATGTCTCCCACCCGGTGATGGAATCGATCTACCACCAGTATTTCGAGGAACCGCGCTACCGCCCCAGTGTGATCACCGCCCAGCGGCTGGCCGGCGGCCTGCTGGGCAAGAAGGTCGGCGAGGGCTTCTACAAATACGAAGGCGGGGCCGCCCTGCTGCCGCCGGAGCCGCCGGTCCCGGTCGTGGCCACCATGCCGCCGGTGTGGGTGTCGCCCCGCGCGGCCCGCCGCGCCGACCTGCTGAAGCTGGTCAACAAGCTGGGCGCACGCATCGAATCCGGGGAAACGCCGTCGGACGAGGCGCTCATCATCATCGCCCCGCTGGGCTTCGACATGTCCACCATGGCCGCCGTGTCGCGCCTGGACCCGGTTCGTACCGTGGGTATCGACATGCTGGTCGAGGACGAGGCCACCAAGCGCCGCGTGCTGGCCACCAACCCGGCCACCAGCGCGGCCATGCGCAATGCCGCACACGCCCTCTTCGCTGGCGACGGCAAGGCGGTCAGCGTGATCCGCGACAGCGGCGGCTTCGTCACCCAGCGGGTGCTGGCCACCATCATCAACATCGCCAGCGACATCTGCCAGCAAGGTGTGTGCACGCCCAAAGACCTGGAGACGGCGGTGATGCTGGGCCTGGGCTACCCCATGGGCCCGCTGGCCATGGGCACGGCCTACGGCGCGGCCAGCATCCTGGAGATCCTGTTCAACATGCAGACGGTCTATGCCGACCCGCGCTACCGGCCCAGCCCCTGGCTGCGCCGGCGTGCCGCGCTCGGCCTCGGCCTGCTGCACGAGGAACGCTGACACCATGCCCGCCGCCGCCCTGCGCAGCAGCAGCCATGGCCAGACCATGGTGCTCACCATCAGCAACCCCGAGCACCGCAACGCCCTCGGCCCCGACATGTATGCGGCCGGGGTGGAAGCGCTCAATGTGGCCGAGAGCAGCCCCGAAGTACGCAGCGTGGTCCTCACCGGTGAGGGCAGCATCTTCAGCGCCGGCGGCAACCTGCAGCGGCTGCAGGCCAACCGCCAGCAGCCACCGGCGGTGCAGGCACAGGGCATCGAGGGCCTGCACAGCTGGATAGAGGCCATCCACGCCTTTCCCAAGCCGGTGATTGCCGCGGTGGAGGGAGCGGCAGCCGGCGCCGGTTTCTCGCTGGCGCTGGCCTGCGACTTCATCGTCGCCGCGCACAACGCCGTCTTTGTGATGGCCTATTCCAACATCGCGCTGTCGCCCGACGGCGGCGCCACCTGGAACCTGGGCCGGGCGCTGCCGCGCCAGCTGGCCAACGAGCTGCTGCTGTGTGGCGAGCGCATCGACGCA
>DASWYJ010000123.1:0-24186 GCA_036405035.1 Burkholderiaceae bacterium | reverse complement strand
CGTAGCTCAGCTGGTTAGAGCACCACCTTGACATGGTGGGGGTCGTTGGTTCGAGTCCAATCGCGCCTACCAAGGAATTCGGGTCATGACTTCGGCATCTTCGGATGCCGTTGTGCTTTGTGGCCCGGCCTGGAGGGCCTGCGCGGGCGATTCTCAGGGTATTCCTTCGCAAGCCGGGTATGCTGCCTTCTAGAATGTGCTGCAGCGCAATACCGTGCTTGCGCACCCATCCACAGGAGATACGCCGTGCCCGCCAAACAGGCCGACAGCCCGCCCGAGTCGCTGCGCATCATCAAGAAGTATCCGAACCGCCGGCTCTACGATACGGAAACGTCCTCGTACATCACGCTGGCCGAGGTGAAGCGGCTGGTCATGGCGAGCGAGCGTTTCGCGGTGCGCGATGCCAAGAGCGGCGAAGACCTGACCCGCAGCATCCTGCTGCAGATCATCCTGGAAGAGGAGGCGGGCGGCGCGCCGATGTTCACCGAGGCGGTGCTGGGCAACATCATCCGTTTCTATGGCCACGCGATGCAGGGTTTCATGGGGCCGTATCTGGAGAACAATGTCCAGGCGCTGATGGACATCCAGAACAAGATGCGTGAGCAGTCCAAGCACCTGACGCCGGAGATGTGGGCGCAGTTCCTGAACCTGAATGCACCGGCCATGCATGGCATGATGGGCAAGTACGCCGAGCAGTCCAAGAACGTGTTTGTGCAGATGCAGGAACAGATGCAGAAGCAGACCGAGCAGATGCTCGGCGCCTTCGGCCTGAAGCGCTGACGCCCTCCGGCGGGCACCCTGCCGGGTGCACAAACTGGATTGCAGGGACAATAGCGGTATGAGCGAAGCAATTTCCCTGGCCCCTGCCGCCACCACCACCACGCCCCGCGTCGGCTTTGTCAGCCTCGGCTGTCCCAAGGCACTGACGGATTCGGAGCTGATCCTCACGCAGCTCAGCGCCGAGGGTTACCAGACCAGCAAGACCTTCGAAGGCGCTGACCTGGTGATCGTCAACACCTGCGGCTTCATCGACGACGCGGTGCGCGAAAGCCTGGACACCATCGGCGAGGCACTGGCCGAGAACGGCCGCGTCATCGTCACCGGCTGCCTGGGCGCCAAGGCAGGCGAGGGCGGTGGCAACCTGGTGAAACAAATGCACCCCAGCGTGCTGGCGGTGACCGGCCCGCACGCCACCCAGGAGGTGATGGACGCGGTGCACGCCAACCTGCCCAAGCCGCACGACCCCTTCATCGACCTGGTGCCCAACAGCTTTGGCGTGGCCGGCGTCAAGCTCACGCCGCGCCACTACGCCTACCTGAAGATCAGCGAGGGCTGCAACCACCGCTGCACCTTCTGCATCATCCCGTCCATGCGGGGCGACCTGGTCAGCCGGCCGATTGGTGATGTACTGAGCGAAGCCCGCGCGCTGTTCGAAGGCGGCGTCAAGGAGCTGCTGGTGATCAGCCAGGACACCTCGGCCTATGGTGTGGACGTGAAATACCGCACCGGTTTCTGGGACGGCAAGCCGGTCAAGACCCGCATGCTGGAGCTGGTGCAGACCCTGGGAGAGCTGGCCGAGCCTTATGGCGCCTGGGTGCGGCTGCACTACGTCTACCCCTACCCCTCGGTGGACGAGGTGATTCCGCTGATGGCCACCGGCAAGGTGCTGCCCTACCTGGACGTGCCCTTCCAGCACAGCCACCCCGATGTGCTGCGCCGCATGAAGCGCCCAGCCAGCGGCGAGAAAAACCTGGAACGCATTGCGCGCTGGCGCGAGGCCTGCCCCGAGATCGTGATCCGCTCCACCTTCATCGCCGGTTTCCCCGGCGAGACCGAGACCGAGTTCGACGACCTGCTGGCCTTTGTGCAAGAAGCGCAGATCGACCGTGCCGGTTGCTTCGCCTACAGCCCGGTGGAAGGCGCGCTGGCCAACGAGATCCCCGGCATGCTGCCGGCCGAGCTGCGCGAGGAGCGCCGGGCCCGGTTCATGGCGGTGGCCGAGGCGGTGTCGGTGGCCAAGCTGCAGCGCCGCGTGGGCGCCAACATGCAGGTGCTGGTGGACTCGGCGCCGGCCCTGGGCCGCAAGGGCGGTGTGGGCCGCACTTATGCCGACGCGCCGGAGATCGACGGCACGGTCAAGCTGCTGCCGCCGGAAAAAATCAGTAAGACCCTCAAGGTGGGTGAATTCACCCGCGCCCGTATCGTGGGTGTGCAGGGCCACGACCTGCTGGCTGTGCCCATCTGAAACCCGCTGCTGCGCTCAGGGCTGGATCAGCCCCCAGCGCAGCGCGATCAGCGTCAGCTCGGCCTGGTTGGAGGCGCTGAGTTTCTGCTTCACGTTGTACAGGTGTGTACCCACGGTACTGGCGGCCAGTTTCAGGTTGTCGGCAATCTGGGCCACTGTCAGTCCCTGGGCCAGCTGCAGGAACACCGCGAACTCGCGTTCGCTCAGCATGTCGGCCGGACTGGCTTCACCTTCGATCTGTGCAATGGCGAGTTTTTGTGCCAGCTGCGCGTCCACGTAGCGGCGCCCTGCCGCAACGGTGCGAACGGCGTCGATCAGTGCTTCGGGCGCACCGCGCTTGGAGAGGTAGCCTAAGGCTCCGGCCTTCAGGGCGCGCTGGGGGTAGGCGGTAGCCTCATGCGCCGACAACACCAGCACACGGGCCCGTGCATCGCGTGCGAGCAGCCTGCGCAGTGCTTCAAGCCCGCCCATGCCCGGCATCGACAGATCCATCACCACCACGTCAGGGCGCACCTGCGGGTAGTCCTGGCACACCTGTTCGCCACTGCAGGCCTCGGCCACCACCTCGATGTCGGGTGTGCCGAGCAGCATGCGAAAACCCATGCGGACGATGGCATGGTCGTCCACCAGCATGACGCGGATCATGTGCCGTGCCCTATTGGCAGGGTCATGCGGAGCGCCGCGCCGCGTGGCGGCGTGTTGTCGATGGCCAGTGTGCCATCCAGGGCCTCGACGCGCTCGCGCAGCCAGCGCAACCCGAAATGCCCGGTGGCGCGCCAGTCGTGCTGCAGCCCGCATCCGTTGTCCTGCACGCAGACGTCGAGTGTGTCCTCATTGCCGCCGACGGTGATGTGGATGGTGGTGGCATGGCCGTGCCGCAGTGCATTGGTCATGCCCTCTTGTACCACGCGGTAGGCGGCCAGCGCGGCCGCGTCCGGCAGCGGGTCGGGCATCTGCGATATCTGCAGCACAAACTGCGCTCCCGGGTGGGCGGCCTCGACACGGTCGACCAGGTCGCGCAGGGCATCGGCCAGGCCCAGCTGGTCGAGTGCCATCGGGGCCAGGCGGGGGATCATGCCGTGCATGTGGTCATACAGCCGGCCGGCCTCTTCGCTGATGACCCGGGCCGCCTGGGCGGTTTCGCCATCCTGGCCGTTGCAGCGCCGCGCGACCGACAATGCCAGGCTGCGGATTGCCGTGACCGATTGCCCCAGTTCATCATGCAGCGCGCGGGCGATTTCGCGCCGTTCGGCCTCGGTGTGGGCTTCGATCAGGCGTGATAGTTCGCGTGAATCCGACAGCAGGCGCTCGGCTTCGAAGGCGCGCTGGCGGGATTCGAGGTTTTCCTGGAGCACCGCGGTCATGCGGTTGAAGGCCGTGCCAATGGCACCCGCCTCCTGGCCCGGGAGTGGCGGCAGCGATACCGCGAAATCACCGGCCTGCAGCCGGTGCAGGCCATCCAGAATTTGCCGGAACGGCCGCAGTGCCCGCCCCATGGCCCAGAACACCAGCAGGTTGATGATCAGCAGCGCGGCTGCGCCAATGGCGGCCAGGCGCAACAGGTCGTCCCAGCCATCGAGGATGGCCCGTGACGGGTTCGCCTCGATGGTCAGCTGCCCGTGTGGAAGGCTGATGATCTGGCCGCTGGATTCCGGCAACAGCAGCGCCTGGAACCATGCGGGCGCCTCGCGGCCCGCTTTGTAGGCAGAGTGCGGCGATTGGTAGAGTACCGCCCCTGCGGTGTCGGTGAGGGTGATTTCGTTGGCCCGGACGCGGCCCAATTGCTGGAGGAACTGGACCATCGTGGGCATGCCGTCCATCGCATAGACCCAGCCGATGCGTTTGAGCAGCTGCGCTGCAACCACGTTGGCGGCGGCCACTTCTTCCCGGACCGAGCGGCGCAGCCCGTCGATCTGTAGGGCAATGATGGAGGCCACCAGCAGAGTGATGACCGCCACCATGATGAGATTGATCTTCAGGCGCAGGCTCATGCGGGTGTTCCGTACGGTGCAAAGTCGGATTGCCGGGCGAATTGGCGCAGCGCTTGCGCCATGGCGCCGATCATCGCGGGATGGAAGGGGTCATGTCCAGCACCGGGTACCGTGTGCCAGCGTCCGGCCGGGTTGGTCTGCCATGCGGCGCGCGCCGCAGCCGGCCGGCAAACCTGGTCGTTTTCACCGTGGATGAACAGCAGGGGGATGGTGCCCAGTTGTGCACAGGATTGCGCAACACCCGTGTCGCCCAGCCAGCACTGGTGGGACAGGTAGTGGGTCTGTACGCGGTATCTGTCCACGGCAGTGGTCAGCGCCTCACCCTGTGCGGGTGGAGCCGGCGGGCTTCCCCCCAGCGCCCGCTCCCAGGCCAGCCAGGCCTGGGCCACGGCCTGCTGCAGCGCCGAATCACCCTCCCGGAATACCGCGATCAACCAGGGCAGCAGGGCATGCCGCGCATCGGCAGGCGCGAGATCTGCCAGGGCGTGCCATGCGGTGGGGTACTGGCCGGCGGCCTCCTGAAAAAACCACGAGAGTTCGGCATGCGACGGTACGAACAGTCCGCGCAGCAAAACGCCCGAAACCGCGCCGGTATGGCGCGCGGCATAGGCGGCAGCCAGTGTGGCACCCCATGAGCCGCCCATGACGAGCCAGCGCGGGATACCCAGCGCGATCCGGAGTGCATCGATATCCGCCACCAGATGGTCGAGCGTGTTGCTGCGGGTTGCGCCCCGTGGCGCACTGTTGCCACAGCCCCGCTGGTCGAAAGTGATCACCCGGTAAGGTCCGGCCTGGCAGGCCAGTGCGCACAGGCGCGGCGAAAGCGCCGAGCCCGGGCCACCGTGCAGCACCACGGCGGGTATGCCGTCTGCCGGGCCAAATTGCTGCCAGTACATGCTGTGTCCACCAGACAGCGCCAGGTAACCTGTCGGTCCAATAGCCAAGGGCGGCGCAGAAGGGGGCAGGTCGAGCATGTGGCGAAATCCTATCAGCCGCGCGGCACCGGTCATTCCCGCGGGAGGCCATCAATGGCAAGGCTGCTGCGATTCATGAAATTCATGAGGCGCTATCGCGGCGTGCAACGATGGGCGCGAGCGTTCTGCCCCGTATGCTCTCCGTAAACGTGCAGGTGCCGTTTTCGGGGGGCTTCAATCCCCTGCGTTCAACCACAAGGAGATAACCATGATCTGGGAAACACCGAAAGCCAGCGATTTCCGCTTCGGATTCGAAATCACGATGTACGTTGCCGCCCGCTGATAGCGGACGGGCAAGCGACAAGGCCCGCGCAAGCGGGCCTTGTCGCTTGCAAACAGGCTCCCGGCAGCACGCCGGCTGAACCGGACTTTTCTCTCCATGCAAATTCGAATTCTGGGCTCCGCCGCCGGCGGCGGATTTCCGCAGTGGAACTGCAACTGTCGCAACTGCGCCGGCCTGCGCTCGGGCGGGGTGCGGACAGTAGCGCGTACACAATCGTCGATCTGTGTGTCCGGCAACGGACTGGATTGGGCACTGCTGAACGCCTCTCCCGATATCCTGACGCAGATACGCGCCACACCCGCATTGCAGCCCAATCGTGCACCCCGCGATTCCGGCATTGCCGCCGTGGTGCTGATGGATGGCCAGGTGGACCATTCCACGGGTCTGTACATGTTGCGTGAAAGGGGCCAGCGCCTGCCCTTGTGGTGTGCCGATCCGGTCTACGAAGACCTGACACAAGGCAACCCGATCCTGCGGGTTCTGGACCACTACTGTGGCGTGGACCGCCGTCCCATTCCGCTGGACGGCTCGGTGTTTACCGTGGAAGGTGTGGCCGATGTCGGGTTTTCGGCGGTGCCGCTGGCGAGCAAGGCGGCTCCGTATTCTCCGCACCGGGAGCAATCGGTGGCGGGTGACAACATCGGGCTGACGCTGCAGGCCTCCGGCGGAAAACGTCTTTTCTACGCTCCCGGGCTCGGTGCCCGCGAGCCCCATATCGATGCCATCATGCGCTCGGTTGATTGTGTGCTGGTAGATGGCACCTTCTGGACCGATACCGAGATGATTGACGCCGGATTCAGCCGCAAAACGGCGCGCAGCATTGGCCATCTGCCCCAGTCGGGGCCTGGCGGCATGATCGAATGGATGGACACATTGCCTGCCACGACGCGCAGGATCCTGATCCACATCAACAACACCAATCCCATCCTCGATGAGGACTCCGCCGAGCGGCGCATTCTCGAATCCCACGGCATCGAGGTGGCCTTCGACGGCATGGCCATCGACCTGTAGCCACAGGCCTGTATTTCTACCGGAGATATCACCATCGCCCTCATTGACCCCTCTCTGGCGCCATCCCCGGTGCCGACCCAGGAGCCCGCGTGGAGCCGCGAGGCCTTCGAAGCCCAGCTGCGCAGCAAGGGCAAGGCCTACCACATCCACCATCCTTTCAATGTGCTGCTCAACAGTGGCAAGGCCACACCGGAGCAGATACGGGGCTGGGTGGCCAACCGCTTCTACTACCAGATCGCGATTCCGGTCAAGGACGCGGCGGTGCTGTCCAATTGCCCCGATCCCCAGGTGCGCCGGGGCTGGGTCCAGCGCATCCTGGACCACGATGGCTTCGAAATCGGCGCCATCCACGATCCGGGTGGCATTGAGGCCTGGCTACAGCTGGGCATCGCGACCGGATTGACACGTGAGGAAATCACCGACTTGCGGCACGTGGTGCCTGCGATGCGGTTTGCCGTGGACGCCTACGTCACCTTTGCCCGCCGCGCGCCGTGGCAGGAAGCGGTGTGTTCGTCGCTGACCGAGATGTTCGCGCCGGAAATCCACAAGCAGCGGCTGGCGAACTGGCCGGAACATTACCCGTGGATCGAAAGCAGCGGGCTGCAGTATTTCCGGCAGCGTGTCAGCCAGGCGCGGCGCGACGTGGAGCAGGGCCTGGCCATCACGCTGGACCACTTCACGACACGCGCCCAGCAGGAGCGGGCGCTGGACATTCTGCAGTTCAAGCTGGATGTGTTGTGGGCCATGAGCGATGCGATGGCCATCCGCTACGGGGTGACTCCATGAGTACGCTCCCTACGGCGGCCAGTGTTGTCCGTGTGGCTCCCGGGTTCCGTTTGCAGTGGGAGGCGGCGCAGACGGCATGGGTTCTGTTGTACCCCGAAGGCATGGTTCGCCTGAATCAGAGTGCGGGGGAAATCCTCACCCGCGTCGATGGTGTGCGCACGGTTGCAGCCATTACCGCTGAACTGGAGTCAGCGTTCGGCGCCAGCGGCCTTGAAGGCGATGTGCTTGCATTCCTCGAGATTGCGCTGCGCCAGAAATGGGTGGAACCGGCATGAACCCGACACCAGGCCCCCCCCTGTGGCTGCTGGCAGAGTTGACTTACCGCTGCCCGCTGCATTGCGCCTTCTGCTACAACCCGGTTGATTTCGCCCGGAACCCGGCAGAGTTGTCTACCGAGGACTGGCTGCGCGTGCTGCGCGAGGCGCGCGAGCTGGGGGCCGTGCAATGCGGTTTTTCCGGTGGCGAGCCGCTGGTGCGCGATGACCTGGAAATACTGGTTGCCGAGGCCCGCCGGCTGGGCTATTACACGAACCTGCTGACATCGGGGGTGGGACTAACACCGGCGCGGGCTGCAGCACTGCGCGAGGCGGGCCTCGACCATGTGCAGCTGTCGTTCCAGGACTCCACCCGCGAGATGAACGATTTCCTCTCGCACACCAAGACCTTCGATCTGAAAAACCGGGTGGCTGCGCTGATCAAGGCCAATGGCTGGCCGATGGTGATGAACGTGGTGCTCCACCGGATGAACATTGACCATATCGGGAAGATCATCGACATGGCAGCCCAGCTGGGGGCGGAATACCTGGAACTAGCCAATACGCAGTACTACTCCTGGGCGCTGGAGAACCGTGACCAGTTGCTGCCCACCCGCGCGCAACTGCGGCATGCAGAGACGGTGGTGGAGGAGAGGCGTGCCCGCTATGGTGACGCATTGCGCATGTTTTTTGTGGCGCCCGACTACCATGACGGGGTGCCGAAGAAATGTGTCAATGGCTGGGGCAACATGTTCCTCACCGTGACCCCCGACGGTACGGCCGTGCCATGCCATACGGCCCGCATGTTGCCAGGACTCGCATTCCCGAATGTTCGCGACTTCAGCATGCGCAGCATCTGGCACGATTCAGAAGGGTTCAACCGCTACCGTGGCACCGGCTGGATGAAGGAGCCTTGCACGAGCTGCGAGCACCGGGAGCGTGATCTCGGAGGGTGCCGATGCCAGGCGTTTGCCTTGGCCAACGATCCGGCAGCCGCCGATCCGGTCTGTCCCAAAAGCCCCCACCATGGAATGGTGCAAGATGCGGTACAGCGGGCGGAACAGCCCGTCGTTGTCGTCAAGCCGCTGGTGTTTCGCGATCCGGTGAATTCGCGCCGGCTCAGCCCAGCGCAGGAATGATGGTCATTGCGTCAACGAAGTGGTCCTGCGGCGCTGCCTTGGGTTGAAAGGCGGGTAACGGGATGTGGGCCCGCAGCAGGGTGCCTTCGTCCGACGCCTCGACATCGAAGCTGCCGCCCAGCGACCACACCCGCTCCCGCATGCCCACCAGTCCGCTGCCGCCCGAGTAGGCGGAAGGCATGCTGGGAATGCCGCAGCCGTCATCGCGGATGCGCCATACCATGGCATCCTGCTGGCGCACGATGGAGATGTCGACCCGCTGTGCGCGTGCATGCTTGGCAATGTTGGTCAGTGCCTCCTGCGTCATGCGGTACACGGCCAGCAGGATGCCGTCGTCAATAGGCTGGTCTTCCAGCCGCAGTTCCAGGGTGAACTGCTGGTTATGGCCGGGGCGTTCGCGCCAGCCGTTGACCAGCAGGCGGACCAGCCTGCCGAACTCCCGGGCATCGAGTTTGTGTCCGGGCCCAATGGGCCGCAGCCGCCCCAGCAGTTCGCGAACTTCCTGCTGGATGCTGGCCGTTGCCTCGGAGATGTCGGACAGGGCGTAGCGGCACTCCCGGTCCAGCTGGGAGGTTTTTGCGAGATAGCCGGCGTTCATGCGGATGATGGTCAGCTTCTGGCCCAGTTCGTCGTGCAACTCACGGGCAAAGTGCGCCCTTTCATCTTCCTGCAGGCTCAGCACCTTCACGCTCAGTGACTTGCGCGATGCCTCCAGTTCGGCAAGCGAGTGCGCCAACTGGTTGATGGCATTGCCAACCGCCTCGATTTCATGGATGGGGGAGGGTGGCAGGCGCACGGTGTAGTTCCGTCGGCCCAGCTGGTCGAGGGTGGACAGCATGCTGGACATCGGCCGCACCGCATGGCGCAACGCGAGCGCCGTGCCGGCGGCCAGCGCAGCAGCCAGCGCCACCAGCATGACCAGCAGCCCTATCAGGTCCTGTGCGGCCTCTTCCTGTTCACTGACAAGGTTCGGCAACAGCGATACCTGCCACAGATCACCATCCGGGCGCGCCAGCGTCCACGACACACCGTCTTCGCGCCGCGGCACACGGTCATTGAGGCGTCCCAGCCATTCGCCGACGCGGCCGGTGAATTCACCCGAGTACTGCGGAGTCGATTGCGCAACCATCACGCCCTGTGCATCCCGTAGTTCAAACTGGATATGGCGCAAATCGGGTGAGCGTGCCAACTCACGAATGCGGGATACCGCACCCGGCAATTGCGTACTGTCCAGTGTCTGCAGCTCGTAGAGACCCGCCGTCAGCAGCTGCACCTGCCGGGCACCGACACCTTCCACCCGGATATTGCGGATGGCCTGGCCGACTGCGACTGCGGCGAACAGCAGCACACACACCAAGGTGACGAAAAGGATGCGCCCGACCAGATAATTTTTGAGCTTCATGGTCATGTTGAAGCAAACAACCGGCCAACCTTCCCAGAGCGCCAAAGTACATAAAACCCGGCATTTGACGCGACAGGTGTCACTTGTCACCGCGATGTTGCGTCAATTTGGTACAGGGATTTCCCTTCGTGTCACGAGAGGCAACGCAACATTTTTGAGCGGAGTTTGCATTGCGAAGAAATTTTTCGCCCAAGCGCAATACCCATATAAAACTGCTCCGTTTCGGCGCTTTGATGTTTTTATTTGACACACTTTTTGTGGAAAAAGCGGGAGCTCCGTATGTTGGCATGCGGGCATGGGACTTGCGGTAATGGCCCGCCGTGAAAAACCGGCGGAGTAGGTACGTAAGTCATTCACTTAAATAACGGAGACCCCATGGAAATAAAACACATCGCAGCAGTTGCCCTCGCAGCCGCAACCTTTCCCGCAGCGCACGCAGTGGACATCAAAGCCGGTGACTGGACCGTTTCGGTCGGTGGCAACATCAATGCCTTCTACACGCAAAGCGAGTGCAAGCAGCCTGCCGGTACCGTGGGCGGCCCCGCACTCGGTGATGCTGCCCTGGCTTGCGGCGGCAAGAAGAACAGCACCGTGATCGGTAACGGCCTGCTGCCGTCGTACCTGTCGGTGGGCGCCAAGGGCACCCAGGGCGAGTTCGACGTCGGTGCCGTTTTCGGCATTGGCGTGGCTGCTGCCACGAACAGCTCGATCGCTGCCAACAGTGCAGTGGACGTGCGCCAAGCCTATCTGACGTTCGGCAACAAGAACATCGGTACCTTCAAGCTGGGCCGTGACTACGGTACCTTTGGTTTCCTCCCCATCATCAACGACATGACGTTGCTGGGCGTGGGCGCAGCCACCCAGGCTACCCAGAAGGGTCGCGTTTCGCTCGGCCACATCGGCGCAGGCTACACCTATGTGGGTACCTACGGTCAGATGGTGTACTCCACCCCCGATCTGGGCGGCCTTGGATTCGACGTCGGTCTGTTCAGCCCGGTGGACGGTGTTCAAACGGCAAAGAACAGCCCGCAATTCCAGGCTCGCGCCACCTTCGGTGGCCAAGGCTTCAAGGCATGGGTGGCCGGCAAGTCGCAGAAGTTTGACGCACCGAACAGCTTCACGATGAGCGCCGTGGAAGTGGGTGGTTCTGCCAGCTTCGGCCCCTTCGGTCTGGTTGCCAACTACCAGAGCGGCAAGGGCATCGGTATCCTGGCTGATGGCGACCAAGGCAACACCAAGGGCAAGAACTACGTGGTTCAAGGTACCTTCCAGGTTACCGACCGCGTGAAGCTGGGTGTAGGCAATGGCCGTAGCCGCAACGAAAGCGATTACGCTGCCAGCGGCTTCCGTTCCAACGAAAACACGACCGCTGGTGTGTACTTCGGCCTGACCAAGGGCATCACCTTGGTGGGTGAAGTGGGCCAGACCAAGTCCAAGGCCTTCGGTGGTGCTTCTGCGAAGCAGAACAGCATCGCAGCTGGCGGCATCTTCTTCTTCTGATCTCGCTGCGTTAGTTAGTATCTTCAAGGGTTGACACGGCCGACAACTGGGTGACCAGTTGCCGGCCGTTTTTTTTGGCCCTTTTGGAACCCTGATCCATACCCTGCGAGGGCATGCACACACTGCCCCGATTCTTGGCATCGACCAGAGAGCGAGTGCAGGAGAGGGTGCTGCCGGACTACGCGAATATTGTGCTCACGGGGCCGTGTGTCCGCGGATCGTTTGTCTGACGGAAGAGCTGCCGATGGCAGTGAAAATGGCCCGTAGCCAGCGTTGAATATAGGGATTCAGCTACAAAACAAGTAGCAATTAGGATAAGGCATGGCCATGCCGTTGTTCACACACCGGATGGGTGGGACGTTGCCATGTAGATGAGGGGACGGGGGCTACCGTTTGGGTATCCCGTTGCAGCGCCAGACCACAGCCGTGACCGCAGCATCACAAGATGGCGGCCACATGCAGGCAGAGTGGAACTTCAGAAGGTGTAGATCGCCTGCAGGCCAGCAAGCCAGGTGCGCTGCGGTGCCGATTCAAAATACCGGGCATTGCCTTCGTTAACAATGACCGAACCGGCGTACTGCCGGTTGAACAGGTTGTCCACCCGAACAAATTCGCGAACGGTCCAGTGCCCGTGTTTCTGTTTCAGGGCCAACCGTAGCGCGGCCGTGGTGTAGCCGGGAGCGCTATCGGAGTTGCGGTCGTCCACAAAGATGCGACTGGCTTTGCGGAGCTCCAGTGCGCTTTCCAGTCCCCATGCGGGCAGGCGCCATGACAACTCGGCGTAGAGGCTGGTCCGTGGAATACCGGGGATGCGGTTTCCAGCGGCGATGACGACGTTGGGCGAGGTGCACGGCGCTGCGGTGCAGGTCCTGAAACCGTCGGCATAGATGGCATCGAGTTGTGTGGCAGCCAGGTACACGCTGACATTGCGCGAAAGGACTCCATTGGCGCTCAATTCAAAGCCCCGGCGCTCCGTGTCGCCCGCATTCTGGAAGGTGGTACGCCCGCCGGTGTTGGTTTGCACAACGATTTCGTTGGCGGTGTTGGCGCGGAAGTGCGCCGCCTGCAGTTGCCACTGCGCCAGGCGCATCTTGATGCCGATTTCCCATTGCCGGCTGGTGGCCGCCGCCAGGCCCAGGTTCAGCCCGGCGCCGCCTGCGGGGCGGTACGCCAATTCGTTGAGGGTGGGGGTTTCGAAACCCTTGCCCGCAGTGCCATAGAGATTGACGGTATCGCTCGCATGGTAGGTCAGGCCCACCACGGGGTTCGTTGCCTGGTAGCGGATCGATCCGCTGTCATCGCCGTTGGAAAAATACTGATCCTGAGCGCGAAACGCTACACGGGAGTGCCGCAGGCCGGCCAGTGCCGTCCATTGGTCTGCAAACAACCATTCACCTTGCAGATACTGATCGAAGCTGCGAACGGTGTTGTCTTCATCGCGGCGTTGTGCACCGAGGATGCCGAGCGTGGGGCCGATGAAATTCTGGAAGCCCTGGCGGCGTTCATCCAGTGTTTCGTAGGCAATGCCCATGGTCGCATTGGCAGGCCGGCCGAGCAGGCGGCCCCGCATGGTCCACCGTGCATCAATGCCGCCGTAATCCCGCGACAAATCGATCACGCCGCCAGGGTGGCTGGTGGGGGCCTGTGTGGCGACGGGAATCGCCTGGAATTGCGTTGTGGCACGGGTACCGGCGTAGGCAGTCACCTGCACCGACTGGTCGGCGGACAGCCGGTGATCGAAAGTGCCTCCGATCTGGGTTTGGGAGACCGACTTGCGGGTATTGAAGGTATAGGCCACGCCCGTGGCTTGTGCCGGGCGCGCCGCATATTCAGCGCGGGTCAGGCCAAGTGGATCCTGCGTGTCGGGCATGTCGACGCTGTTGAGCACCAGAGCAATCTTGGTATCGTCGGACGGGGTGTAGCGGATCTTGCCATTGAGCGCGGTACGCTGCGCGGCGCTGTGGTCACGGTAGCCATCGGTATCGAATCGGCTGGTGCTCAAGACGTAGCTGACCTTGCCTTCCTGGCCCGAAATCTTGGTACCGACGCGATACATGCTGTCGCTTCCCAGGAAAAGGGAGCCTTCAATTTGCGTTTCCGGGCCTCCATCCTCGGTGAAGATGCTGATGACACCGCCCGAGGAGTTGCCATAGAGCGCCGAGAACGGGCCGCGCAGCACCTCGATGCGGCTGGCCGATGCCAGATCGAAGTGCGAAACCTGTCCTTGCCCGTCGGGCTGGGTTGCCGGTATGCTGTCTGAATACAGCCGCAGGCCGCGCACGCCGAAGCTGGCGCGGGCGCCAAATCCCCGTGAGGAAATCTGCACGTCCTGGGCATAATTCTGTCGGTTCTGGGCCACGATGCCGGGCACCCGGACCAGCGACTCCGAGATATTGATCAGCGGTCGGGCGGCCTGGATGTCCGATTGGCCCACGACATCCACCGAGGCAGGCAGATCAAAACCGGATTGTTCCTGGCGGGTGACGCTGATCACGACAGGCGCAAGCGATGCCTCGGCTTGCTGCGCCTGTGCCCCGGTGTGAATGGCTGCAGCAGCCAAAGCAAAACAGAGCCAGCGCGGGCTGCTGTAGCCACAGGGAAAGAAAGGAGAAAGCATGGAAATGGGCTGCAGAGAAATGGGAAACCCCGGGGGTGCGAGGTTACACGGTGCCGAGGCTCACACCGGATTGTGCAAAGATTTTCTTCAGCTCACCCTGGGTATTCAGCGACGCCAGAGCGGCTTCGAGCGCCTTGGCGAGATCGGTTTCTTCGGCCTTCACGGCCATGCCTACAGGCCAGCCGTTGGGTGGCAGGCCGTTCAGTTGCAGCGCGGTGATGGGATAGTCTGCAGATGCTTTCTGGGCGCTGTGCAATTCCGATTCGATTTGGGCCTGGGTTGCCAGCACCGCTGCGACTTTGCCTGCAAACAGCGCAGCCATCGCTTCTGACGGAGAGTTCAGTATGCTGACTTTGTCCCGCAATTGCCCTCCCGATGCGCCGAGCAGTGCGCTGGCTGCTGCCGTGCCGCGTTCGACGCCGAGGGGGAGTCCTTTGAGGTCGTCGATCTTTTCCAGCTGGGGCACCAGTTTCTTGTCGTGGGTGAACACCAGCTTTTCGCGGTAGTAGGGTGCAAAAATCAGCGATTGCCGGTTGCTGATGATGAAGTTCCGGTCAACAGGGACATGCAGCATCACGTGGGCCGGGCCGTAGCCGAGGTAGTGCCCGCGCCACACCATGTTGCGCAGGTCATCGGCCATGTTTTCGCCGGCGTCGAATGGCAGCAATGCCAGTTTCAGATTCATTTCGCGGGCGAGTGCCGCAGCAAGGGCCACTTCGATGCCTGCCGGCGCGCTGGCACTGCCATGGGAGAAGGGGGCAAAATCCTTGTAGACCGCCACCTTCAGCACGCCACCTGCGCGAATCTTTTCCAGATCGGCTTGCGCCCATAACGGCATGCCACCTGCCAGAGCCAAGGAAACGGCTTGAGCAAAGCTGCGCCGGCTGATACCTGTCATTACGAACCTCTTTTTACTGTGAAGGGAAGCCCATGTAGAAGAAAGGGCGCCTGTGTTGCAAGCGCCCTTTTGCGTGGATTTATTTTTCGCGCCGTGTCTCGAGGTAGGCCTTGACGGCCCAGATCGCTTCTTGCGACAGCGTACCTTCAAAGGGCGGCATGTAGACGCGGCCATCCCGCGTCCGGCCGCGCCGCACGGTCGTCAGATAGTAATCGTCGATTTCCTTGAAGCAGGCGTTCTTCTTGGCCGCATCGGCGAGTCCGGTGCAATCGGCGTCCATTTTGCGCAGGTCAGGGGCGATGCCGCCAGAAACGGCCTCCAGGCCGTGGCAGCGTGCGCAGTTCTGGTTGTAAGCGGATGTACCAATGCGCACGGCTTCCTTGTTGGCGGGGCCGGCACGGTACGGATTCTCGCCGCGCCACTTGTCGCCCAGTTGCGGCAGGCTCTTGGTATCGACGGCTTGCGGTGTGACGTCACCATGTGCAAACACTGCCACTGGCAAAAGCGCCAGCAGCAAGGCGCGTGTTAGGGCAGAAACGGGCTGACGTACCCAAACTTTCATCATGGTCTTCCTCTACGTGAACGTGAAATATTAACGGTTGAATGCAAGCCGGTTGCTGCAAACTTCCTATTCCAAGCAAATCCCGTACCGCTGGCTGTTAGATACTCGGTGAGGATAAATTGTTCCGAGTGCTGCAAAGTAGAACGTTGGTCTTTTCGTACGCTGCAAATTTGAACGGTTGTTCCTTCGGATTTCGAATTGTAGAATCGGGCTGGATTTCCAAAGCAACATATCTTTCTGCCTCTGCCGCTTAAACGCCGCAGGTGTTTCGTTTTGAGGCAAGACGGAGGAGACATGTACGACCTTAGACCGTCGGGGCATACCGATCCGGTGGGATTGATTGACCCTACCCTGATCACCAACTCCCACCAGAGATGTACAGGCTTTGGGCTGGGTGAAGCCGATATTCCCGATTTTGGAAGAATCTCCAAACTGGAACTGGCCGAGCGGCTGGAAATCAACCGGGCGCTGTATTCGCATGCGCTTCCGGTCATGGAGTCGCTGTACGAGCAGATATCGAATACCCACAACATGGTGATCCTGACCGATCTGGACGGGATGATCCTGCATGCGCTGGGGGATGACGACTTTCTCGAAAAGGCGGACCGGGTCGCTTTGTCGGCCGGGGTATCGTGGTCCGAACGCCACAAAGGCACGAACGCCGTGGGGACTGCGCTGCACGAGCGGCGCCCGGTGGTGGTCAATGGCCCGGAACACTATCTGCGTGCCAACCATTTCCTGACCTGTTCCTGCGCGCCTATTCTGGATCCGCACGGACAGGTGATTGGTGCGCTGGATGTCAGTGGTGACCACCGCGGCTTTCACCGCCATACGCTGGCGCTGGTCAACATGTCCGCGCAGATGATCGGCAACCAGCTTTTTGCAGAGGCTTTCCCCGAGGGCGTGCGCATTCATTTCCACTCCCGAGCCGAATTCATCGGCACCATCGTGGAAGGGATCGTGGCGTTTACCACCGCGGGCCGCTTGTTGTCGGCTAACCGCAGCGCGCAGTTTCAACTGGGCCTGTCGATCAAGGCTTTGCAGGCCCATACCTTCTCGTCATTGTTCGGCCTGCCGATGTCGAGCCTGCTGGAGCACTACCGCTCAGCCAATCCCGGTCTGCTCAGTTTGAGTCTTGGCAACGGCGTCACGGTACGGGCAAGGGCAGAGTTCCGAACCCCCTCGTTTGTTTTCGCGTCGATGGGATGGGCCAATTCCATGGCTGCTGCAGCGTCGGCGCCGAACGACGTAACAATGGGAGCGGGAGAGTCTGCTGCGCCAGAACCCAGGGAAGAAGCACGAGGCAAAGACGAAGTGCGGCTGGCCAGCCTGGCCTGTCTCGATACCGGTGATCGGCAGGTGGGGCAGGCGATCCAGATGGTGTCCAAAGTGAAGGGAAAGGACATTCCCATCCTTATCCTGGGCGAAACGGGTACAGGCAAGGAATTGCTGGCCAAGGCGATTCACAACGATTCCCAGCGCAACCAGGCCCACTTTGTTGCGGTGAATTGCGCGTCGATTCCAGAGAACCTGATCGAGTCGGAGCTTTTCGGTTACCAGGAGGGCGCGTTTACTGGAGCCCGAAAAAAAGGCGGCGTCGGGAAAATTGTCCAGGCTAACGGCGGAACGCTGTTTCTGGATGAAATCGGTGACATGCCGTTGTCGTTGCAGGCGCGGCTGTTGCGGGTTTTGCAGGATCGAATCGTCACCCCCTTGGGAAGTGCAAAGTCGATCTCGGTCGATATTGCCGTGGTGTGTGCCACGAACCGCAATCTGCGGGAAATGATTGCACGGGGGGAGTTTCGGGACGATCTGTATTACCGGTTGAGCGGCTTGCTGGTGCGGCTGCCTGCACTGCGGATGCGAACCGATCTGCCGGTCCTGCTGCGCAAAATACTGGCTGCCGAATCCGCGGCTGCGGGCGCTGAATACACGATGGATGCCGAAGTGTTGTCGCTGTTCCATCGCTATAGCTGGCCTGGCAACATCCGGCAACTGGCGAATGTGTTGCGCACGGCCTGCGTCATGGCCGACGACGATGGCGTGATTCGCGCCTGCCATTTGCCAGAGGAGTTGCTGGACGAGATGCATGCCGCGTCCACTGGCGTTGAGCCTGCCTGGCGCGGGCCTGTACCCGTTGGCATCGACGGAGCGTCGCCGCAGATACCGGTTGTTGTCGACAAGCCGCAGGCGGCAAGCGAGATGAAGCTGGAGGATTTGCAGATCGCGGCCATGGCTGCCGCCCTGGAACAGCACAACGGCAACCTGTCATCGGCTGCACGTGCCCTGGGTGTTTCCCGTAATACGCTCTACCGCAAACTGGAGCACCTGCAACCCAGCCGCAAGCGCCGTGGTTGAGCGTTCCACTCAGGTTGGCAGGGTGCCCTGCCACCACAGTTCCTCAATCTCGCGCCACACCCGCTGAACGTTCAGCGGGTGTTGGTGGAGAAAGCCGGTCCAGCGTGTCCAGGGCTGCTGGCCTGGGGGCTGCAGGTCCGCAAGCTCTCCCCCTCGCCGGATCTGTGCGGCGATGAGCCGCTCCAGTGTCTCCAGGTAATGTCGCGTGGCCTGCAGGGTCTGGCGGGGTGTGCCGAAACCGGCACCTGCGAACCAGCGAACGGGCCAACGTTCCAATTCGCCGATGGCCCGCAGCCAACCATAAACCGAGGCTTCACGCATATCGGGGATTCGGTTCCGGTACGCCAGCGCTCCGCCAAAAACGGTACGTGAACCTGGCACAAACAGCGCCAGATCGCCGACACTGTGGGCCTGCTCGAAAACCCGAATGTCAACCATAGCACCCTGTATCTGTAAACCGTCTCCCGCTTCCAGTGTGTGATTGGGTAGCACGATGGTGGTTCCGCGCATCGCACGTTGTCCGAGCAGGGTTGTCAATCGCTGCAGGCACGCACTGCAGCGGCTGGACATCAGTTGCCTCGTAGCGGCACTGGCATAGATTGGCAGATCCGCGAATGCCGCGTTGCCGAGAACGTACTCTGGTGCTGCATGTGTATTGATGACGCCTACAACCGGGCGTCCCAATTCGTTTCGGATAGCCGTGGCAAGCATGGTGCCAGCGCGAATGTGCGGCCCGGGGTCCACAACAAGAACCCCGGTGGTTCCGACGATGACCCCTGTATTGACCACACGTCCATCGTTGGGTCGATCCGCGTACGCATTGCGTCCGGGAAAAACGTAGGTGTCCGGACCGAGTTGCTGGAGGTGGGGGGTACTGGCCTGGGCCGCAAGGGTGTTGGTCGCACACGTTGCCATGCTGGTGAGCAAACCCAGCGCATGCCGTCTGTTCATGGGGGAATGCCGGAGCATTGCAGGGACCGTGGGAATAGGTGGTCGAGGATTGGCACGAAGCGTGCTGCTAGTTTACAGTGCAGACACGCACAACAAAAATGACAGAGGCAACGCTGCACCTCGCCGGCTCGGGTGGTCAGTCATTGCATATGCTAGAAATGGGTACCTGATGCTATTGCGGTCGTCACCGTTTTCCGGCTTCCTGCTGCGAAGCAGCAAGAGCGCACGCCCTGCGGCGTCTGTCGCCCCGTTGCATCCTGAACAAATCCTGCTTGTATGGATGGCCTTCTTTGGCCTTGTGGTGTTTGCCACGGCGTGGCTGTGGCGTCTCGGGGTCTGGCATATGCTGGTCTCCGCTGATCCGACGTTTCTGACCGTCATCATCGTGCTGATATTTTTCGGATGCACGCTATGGTGTGGGGTCCGCAGCTACCAGTTGGCCCAGCAGCAAATGATGTTGGGACAGGTGATCCATCTCCTGCATAGCAGACCTGATGCTTTGCTGAAAGAGTTTGCAGGAATGGGTCGGGTGGATCGGCGTCGGGACTGGATTCATGCGTATTTTCAGGACCTGCTTGCAAAGGGCCCGCAGCTCTGGCGTGAAAACGGACAGTTGACGGATTTGCTCGCAGAGCGTGCCCATGGCCCGCACGAGACGGTCTGGTGGATCAATGGAATTCAGCTGAAGCTCGGGCTCTTGGGCAAGGTGATCGGCTTTTCGGTCCTCGCCTTGCAGATTGGCTCCATGGAGTCGTTTGATCCCGGGCAGTCGCAGATATTCCTCAAGAATTTAACGAGCGGCCTGGGCATCGCGCTGTTGACGACCATGACCGGGCTGGCCGCCAATATTCTGCTGGGCCTTCAGCTAACCCGCCTGGATCGTGTGGCGGACGAATTGGTTGCAGAAGCATTGGCCGTTGCCGAGAGCGATCTGGGCGCCGCCTTTGATGCAGGTACATAAGCGGATTCATGGCATTCAAACGGCGTCAGCGTGAAACGGAAACCGATCCGTTCTACGACATGTTGTTCAACATGTTGATTGCCTTCGTTTTCTGTTTCATCATCGCGATGCTGGCGTTCAATCCGAAGTCGCGAAAATCCGGTGACATACCGGCGAAGGCCGAGTACATCGTCACGGTGACATGGCCGGACAACAATCCGAACGACATCGATGCCTGGGTGCAGGATCCCTCTGACAATCTGCTGTGGTTCCGGCAGCGGGACATCGGCCTGATGCATCTGGACAGGGACGACAGAGGTTCCAGCAACAACAGCGTCGTGGTGAATGGACGTGCAATCAGCAATCCGATACGCCAGGAGATGGCCACCTTTCGGGGCGTGGTTCCTGGCGAGTACATCGTCAACGCCCACTATTACGAATCACGGGACGGAAAGCCCGTGGATGTGACGGTCACGGTAGTGAAGGTCAACCCTCGGGCTGATGTGGTGTATTACGGCACCGTCCAGATCCCTGCCAAAGGGGAGGAACGCACGCTTGTGCGATTCACCCTGGATGCGCAGGGAGAGGTTCGGGACATCAACACACTGCCAAAAACAATTGTTCAGCGGACAGGATTATGAGCATCTCTCTATTGGTTCTGACGGCAACTTATGCGCTGCTGGCGTTTCTTCTTCTATGTCTGTGCTTCTGGACGCGATGGCCCATCGTTTTGAAGATGCTGCTGATCGGAGTGGTGACGGTTTTCTATTTCCTGGCCTATGACAGCGTGCATGGCGTGCTGGGGTGGCCCGCGGAAGAGGCGCCACCAAAACGCTTCGTTCTCCTGGCGGTTGTGGTGGATGAACCAAGCAAGGAGCGGGGTACCAAAGGGAGCATTTTCATCTGGATCAACGGCATTGAGGACAACCGCCCGGTCGCTGAGCCCCGCAGTTACCGGCTGCCCTATGAGAAAGACCTTCATAGCCTGTTCAATGAGGCCATGAAAAAAAATCGGCAGGGAATTTCGCAGATGGGCACAACGGAGCCGAAGGTGGGGCCCAAGGGCTTCTCGTGGCTGCGGCCTCCGGGTAACGATAAATTGACCATCAAGATCAGCGATCTGCCACGCCCCCAACTGCCGGAGAAATGATGCGCAGCAGTACACGATCGACAGTGGCAATGGGTGCGGCGGTCTTCATGTTGGCCAGCTGTGGAAGTTCCACGGATGCCTCTTATTTTCCGTTGACCGTTGGCGCCGCTTGGTCTTACGAATTGCAGACGGAGATGGTCAATCCACCGGTAGACCGGGTATTGCACATGACGGTGGACCGGCAGGTCAACCTCGATGGCAAGGATGTGGCAGTACGTCGGAGCGCATCGGGCGTAGAGTACTACCTGCAGCGCGATGCAGCCGGAATACGCAGACTGGCAACCCGTGTGGATCTCGAAGAGCAGCCGCAGCTGGATGAGGCTCCCCGTACCGTGTTGCCGGATCCAGCGGTGGTCGGGGCTGAATGGGATGTATCGACTGTGCCCTATCTGCTGATGCGCAACGCCGAATTCCCACGGGAACTGAAGCATCGGCACAAGACGACGATGCGCTACCGCATCGAGGCGGCGGTGGACGCCGTTGAAGTGCCTGCTGGTGTTTTCAGGGACTGCCTGCGTGTGAAAGGTACAACGACCTTCCGGCTGTTCAAGGACCCGATCCAAGGCTTTGCAGACCAGCCAATTGTGGCAACGGAATGGTACTGCAGGGGAGTTGGCCTCGTGCAATTCGATCGGGAAGAGCAGGCCAACTCGTCATTTCTCACCGGCGGCAAAATCCGGTACCAGCTGGTGGACTACAGCCCGTAACCCATAGGCTGTTTACTGGGCCAGTATCCAGCTGACCATCGTTGCCGCGTCGGCATCCTTGAGCTGCTCGTGCGGGGGCATGGGAATGCGCCCCCAGACGCCTTTGCCACCTTCCTTGATCTTCTTGACCAACTGGCCTTGCGCTCCCGCCTGGCCCCGGTATTTCTCGGCAATCTGAACAAAAGAAGGGCCAATGACTTTGGTGCCGATGTCATGGCACGCCATGCAGCCGCTTTTGTTGGCCAATTCTTTGGCTGCCGCATTGTCTTTGGCTCCCTGGGCGTTGGCGATGCCCGTACCCAGTAAGCTGATGGCGGCGCAGAGGACGATCTTTTTTGCAGAAGACATAGTGGTGATACGGAATTAGTGGAACTCGTTGAATACCCGGATAACCCAGAGGGCAAACGCGGGCCGCAAAAGAAAAAAGGGTGAATGCCGATCACCGGCATTCACCCTATTCGATTAGCAAATTACTTGCCAGCGAGCTTGAAGACCCATACGGAGCCACCTTGCTCCAGGTAATTCACCTTGCTGGCGACATCGCCGCCCCACAGAGGAACCGCACCGCCCCAACCAGACACAACGGCAACGTACTGGGTGCCGCCTTCTTCCCACGAAATGGGGGGGGCGACCACGCCGGAGCCAGTCTGGAATTGCCATACAACCTTGCCGGTCTTGGCATCGGCGGCTTTCAGGTAACCCTCAGGCGTACCCCAGAAAACCAGATCGCCTGCGGTCGTCATCACACCGCCCCACAGAGGCGCGTTGTTCTTGACTTCCCATGCAATCTTGCCCGTCTTGGGATCGATCGCGCGCAGGGCGCCGATGTAGTCGTCGTTGATCGTCTTGATCGTGAAGCCTGCACCCAGATAGGCGGCGCCCTTCTTGTAGCTGACCGGTTCGTTCCAGATGTCCATACCCCATTCGTTGGCCGGAACATAGAACAGACCCGTCTTCGGGCTGTAGGCCATTGGCATCTGGTTCTTGCCACCCAGGAAGGAGGGGGCTGCAAACACCGTTGCACCCTTCTTGCCATCCGATCCAGCCGTGGGGTCGCCCGGGCGATTTTCTGGGACGTAGTTGGGACGACCGCTCTTCAGGTCAATGCCGGTCGCCCAGGTCACTTTCTTGACGAATGGGAAGGCATTCAGCAGCTTGCCGGTCTTGGCATCGTTGACATAGAAGAATCCGTTGCGGTCTGCCTTGCCACCTACGCGCTGGCCATTCAGATCAAAAGTCACGAATTCATTGACGCCGTCGAAGTCCCAGCCATCATTGGGGGTGTTCTGGTAGTGCCAGACGATTTTGCCGGTTGCCACATCGATGGCCACGGTCGAGCAGGAATAGAGGTTGTCACCCTTGCGCAGATGGCTGTTCCACGGACCAGGGTTGCCGGTGCCAAAGTAGGCGAGGCCGGTGGATGCATCATAGGTGCCGCCGAGCCAGGTCGCTGCACCACCGGTTTTCCACATTTCGCCAGGCCAGGTGGCACCGGTATTTCCGGTAACGCCGTTGTCCTTGCCGTTCAGCGTGCCCATGTGTCCTTCGACGGTCGGGCGGCTCCAGACCATTTTCCCGGTCTTGGCGTCACGCGCCTCAACGCGGCCCACCACGCCGAATTCACCGCCGGACACGCCGGTCAGGACCAGACCCTTGGCCACCAGCGGAGCGGCCGTATAGCTGTAGCCTGCTGCGAAATCGTCGATCTTTTCTTTCCAGACAACCTTTCCGGTGTTCTGGTCCAGGGCCACGATCTGGGCGTCCAGCGTGCCAAAGATCACGACGTTGTCATAAATGGCCGCACCGCGGTTCACCACATCGCAGCAAGGCATGATGCCTTCGGGAAGGCGGTGTTCGTACTTCCATAGCTTTTTGCCGGTCTTCGTGTCGATCGCATAGATCCGCGAATACGATGCCGTTACGAACATCTTGCCGTTGTGCACCAGCGGCTGCGATTCCTGCCCGCGCTGCTTTTCGCCGCCAAAGGAGAAGCTCCAGGCGGGAACGAGATTCTTGACCGAGCTGGTATTGATCTGCGTCAGCGGGGAGAAACGTTGACCCTGGGTGCCGAGCCCGTACGACAGAACGTCGGCACCCGTTTTGGCGTCTTGCTCGATCATGCTGTCCGTCACGGCGGCGTTGGCTTGCAACGTGCCGAGAGCGGCCATGACCAAGGTCGAGAGAAGTAGTTTCCGCATGGTTTTTTATCTCCTGTAATGATTTGTTGGCCATCCGAGAATGGCCGCTGACTCAACTCTGGCGTATGCGCAGCGATCTTGAGCAGGAGCTATAGGGCAAATTCCATGCCACGTGAGATTGGCCTGAAATACTTGGGAAAAATGCCCGATTGCGCGAAGATGGTCAGTGAGCGCGCAAAAACGATGTACCGGGCTACACCAATTGCTCCAAATGTGAACG
>DASWYJ010000122.1:0-4477 GCA_036405035.1 Burkholderiaceae bacterium | reverse complement strand
GGTGGTGCACTTCCTGCCCTCCCTCGGTGCCGGTGTTCGTCACGATGCGGAACCCCCCTTCGGGGTAGGGCCGGCAACCCTGCTCCAGCGCCAGCTTCGGCGCCAGCGCCATCATGCGGCCCACCAGCCCCACATGCTCCTCGGTCACGGCGGCCATGGAGTGCAGGTGTTGCTTGGGCACCATCAGGAAATGCACCGGCGCCCATGGGTGCAGGTCATGGAAGGCGATGATTTCGTCGTCTTCGTAGACCTTGCGCGACGGTATCTGGCCGGCGACGATTTTGCAGAAGATGCAGTGGGGATCGGTATGCATGGACAAGGGTTCCTCAGACGGGCTGGTTGCGGTGGAAACGCAGCCAGCCGCGGATACAACGGTACAGGTACCACAGGCCCACCACCGTATAGGCCACGGCGCCCGGCAGCACCAGCAGCAGCCACAACGGCGCGAGCAGCAGAAGCCAGAACAGCGTCCACCAGAACGTGCGGATCATGTAGGTGTGGTGGCCACGGTACAGCACATCGGTTTCATCACCGCGCAGCACGTAATTGACGATCAGCGCAATGACCGCCAGGGTGCCGGCACTGGCCCAGGCCACGGTATGCAGCGCATAGAGCGCATGCATCGCCGTGCGGTCGCTCTCGGTCTTGCCGCCCGCCAGCACCACCGGCGCGTCGCTCATGGGCGCTCCCGCTGCTCGGCCTGCTCCCGGCCTTCGGCCTTGCGCAGCGCCTTTTCCTCGATGCCACTGGTGCCCTCGCGGCGCTCCAGCTCGGCTACCACGTCGGCCGGCGAGAGGCCGTAGTGCGCCAGCGCGATCATTGTGTGGAACCACAGGTCGGCCACTTCATAGACCAGCTTTTGCGGCTCGCCGCCGTGGTCCACATCCTTCGCGGCCATCACGGTTTCGGTGGCTTCCTCGCCGATCTTCTTCAGGAAGGCGTCCGGGCCCTTGTGCAGCAGCCGCGCCACGTAGCTGGTGGCCGGGTCACCGCCGTTGGCGACCTTGCGGCTCTCGATGATGGCGGCCAGCCGGGCCAGCGAATCCTGTGCGTGCATGGATGTTATTTGTAGATGGATTCGGGGTCTTTCAAGACCGGCTCCGTGACAACCCACGCGCCATCCTTGTAAAGACTGAAAAAGCAGCTGTGCCGGCCGGTATGGCAGGCAATGCCCGGCTCGTGGCCCTGCTGCGTGACCTTCAGCAGCACCACATCGTTGTCGCAATCGAGGCGGATTTCGTGCACCGTCTGCACGTGGCCGGATTCCTCGCCCTTGAACCAGAGCTTGCCCCGCGAGCGGCTGAAATACACCGCCCGGCCCAGCGCGGCGGTTTTTTCCAGCGCCTCGCGGTTCATCCAGGCAAACATCAGCACATCGTTGCTGCCGACTTCCTGCGCAATCACCGGCACCAGGCCTTGCGCGTCCCATTTCACTGCATTGAGCCAATCCATGGCTGGATTGTCGGTGAAATCGGCGCGCCTAGATGCGCACCGGAATGCCACGGGCCGCCATGCAGGCCTTGGCCTGGGCCACCGTGTACTCGCCGTAGTGAAAGATGCTGGCAGCCAGCACCGCGTCGGCGCCGCCCTGCTGCACGCCGTCGGCCAGGTGGTCGAGGTTGCCCACGCCACCGGAGGCGATCACCGGCACGCTGACCGCGTCGCTCACCGCGCGGGTCAGCGCCAGGTCGAAACCCGATTTGGTGCCGTCGCGGTCCATGCTGGTCAGCAGGATCTCGCCGGCGCCCAGGCGGGCCATCTCGGTGGCCCAGGCCACGGCGTCGAGCCCGGTGTTCTTGCGGCCGCCGTGGCTGTAGACGTCCCACCCGGGCCCGCGGGTGGCGGCGTCTTCCGCGCTGCGCCGCTTGGCATCGATGGCCACGACGATGCACTGCGCGCCGTAGCGGGCCGATGCATCGGCAATCACCTGCGGATTGGCGATGGCGGCCGAGTTGAAGCTGGTCTTGTCGGCACCCGCGTTGAGCAGCCGGCGCACATCTTCGACGGTGCGCACGCCGCCGCCCACCGTGAGCGGAATGAAAACCTGCGACGCCACCGCCTCGATGATGGGCAGGATCATGTCGCGGCCATCGCTGGTGGCGGTGATGTCAAGGAAGGTCAGCTCATCCGCACCCTGCTCGTTGTAGCGGGCGGCGATTTCCACCGGATCGCCAGCATCGCGCAGTTCGACGAAATTGACACCCTTGACGACCCGGCCCCCGGTCACGTCGAGACAGGGGATGATGCGCTTAGCGAGCATGGGAATGCCCCCCACGGTTGCCCACTGCGTGTGGCAACCTGCCCCCCGAAGGGGCCGCGTTTTGCCTTGGGGCGGCCCGGCGGCAAAACATCGTGATCACCGTGCGTTCAATTCGTCGGCGCGGGCCTGCCCTGCTGCGAAATCGAGGTCGCCGGTGTAGATGGCGCGGCCACAGATCACGCCCTCGACGCCCTCGTCCTCGACGGCGCAGAGCTTTTCGATGTCGGCGATGTTGGACAGCCCGCCCGAGGCGATGACCGGGATGGTCAGCGCCTGCGCCAGCTTGACGGTGGCCTCGATGTTGATGCCGCTGAGCATGCCGTCGCGGCCGATGTCGGTGTAGATGATGGATTCCACACCGTAATCCTCGAACTTCTTCGCCAGATCGATCACCTCATGGCCGGTGAGTTTGCTCCAGCCGTCGGTGGCGACCTTGCCATCCTTGGCATCCAGGCCGACGATGATGTGGCCGCCGAACGCGGTGCAGGCGTCCTGCAGGAAGCCAGGGTTCTTCACTGCGGCGGTGCCGATGATGACGTAGCGCAGGCCGGCATCGAGGTAACGCTCGATGGTGTCCAGGTCGCGGATGCCGCCGCCGAGCTGCACGTCGATCTCGCCGCCCACCTCTTTCAGGATTTTCTTGATCGCGACCTCGTTCTTGGGCTTGCCGGCAAAGGCGCCGTTCAGGTCCACCAGATGCAGCCGGCGGGCGCCCTTGCTGACCCAGGTGCGCGACATCAGCGCCGGATCTTCCCCGAAGGTCGTGGATTGGTCCATGTCGCCCTGTTTGAGGCGAACACAGTGGCCGTCTTTCAAATCGATCGCGGGAATGAGAAGCATGGTGCCAAAAGAGCAGAGTGCAGAAGAGGATCAGGCGGGAGTCAGAACTGCCGAAGGTAGGCAATGGATGGGCGCAGCACCTCCGGCGCGGCGCAGGCGCAACCAGCAGGCAGGCGGGAGATCAGGGGTTCCAATGCAGAAAATTCCGGTACAGCGCCAGGCCCTGGGCGGCGCTTTTTTCAGGGTGGAACTGGGTTGCAAAAATATTATCGCGTGCAATGGCTGCCGTAAAGAGGCCGCCGTAATCGGCCTGGCCGGCACTGTGGTGCGCATCCGACGTCCGGGCATAGAAACTGTGCACGAAATAGAAGTGGCTGCCGTCGGGAACATCGCCCCAGACCGGGTGGCGCGCCCCCCCCTGCTCCGTGGGGAAAACCTGGTTCCAGCCCATCTGCGGCACTTTGTAACGGCTGCCGTCGGGCTGCAGGCGGCCGGCAAGGTCAAAGCGCACCACTTCACCCGGAATCAAACCCAGCCCATCGGTAGGGCCTTCGGCGCTGCGGTCGAGCAGCATCTGCATGCCCACACAGACGCCGAACAGCGGCTTGTTGGCAGCGGCGTCCAGCACCGGCTCCAGCAGGCCGGATTCGCGCAGCTCACGCATGCAGTCGGGCATGGCGCCCTGGCCGGGCAACACCACCCGGCCGGCGGCCAGCACCTCGGCCGGGTTGGCAGTAATCACCACCTCCAGGCCGCTGCCCGCCGCCGCTGCCCGCACGGCCTGCGACACCGAGCGCAGGTTGCCCATGCCGTAATCCACGACCACGACCGTTTTAGCTCCGCTTTTCATAGCAATATTGCAAGTATCGACGCTGGCCAGAGCCCGTTTTTACCCAGAAAACTCAGAGCGAGCCCTTGGTGGAGGGAATGACACCGGCCGAGCGCGGGTCCAGCTCCAGCGCAGCGCGCAGCGCGCGGGCGAAGGCCTTGAACACGGTTTCGGCCTGGTGGTGGGCGTTGTCGCCGCGCAGGTTGTCGATGTGCAGCGTGACAAACGCGTGGTTGACGAAGCCCTGGAAGAATTCGTAGGTGAGCTGGGTGTCGAAACCACCGATCATGCCGCTCTTGAAGGGCACGTGCATGTCCAGCCCGGGGCGGCCGGAAAAATCGACCACCACCCGGCTCAGCGCCTCATCCAGCGGCACATAGGCATGGCCGTAGCGGCGGATGCCCTTCTTGTCGCCCACGGCCTTGGCGAAGGCCTGGCCCAGCGTGATGCCCACGTCTTCCACCGTGTGGTGGCCGTCGATGTGCAGGTCGCCGTCGGCATGGATGTCCAGGTCGATGAGGCCATGGCGCGCGATCTGGTCCAGCATGTGGTCGAAGAACCCGATGCCCGTGTGCAGCTTCGCCTGGCCCGCGCCATCGAGGTTGATG
>DASWYJ010000121.1:0-2457 GCA_036405035.1 Burkholderiaceae bacterium | reverse complement strand
CCAGGTCATGTGGGGGCTCCCGTGGTGGTGGCGGTGGTGGCAATCGGCAGCGGCGCTTCTGGCGCCGGCTTGGCCGGGTGCTCGGCCATGTACTTGACGACGCCGATGTACGACACCAACAGCAGCGCGTACAGCAGCAGGTAGGCGATCAGCGTGCCCAGCACCATCGGCGGTGGATGGAGCGCCACCACGTCGGCGGTTTTCAGCATGCCGTAGACGATCCAGGGCTGGCGGCCGATCTCGGTCACGTACCAGCCGGCCAGCGTGGCCACCCAGCCGGAGAAGCTCATGCCGGCCAGTGTGTAGAGCAGCCAGCGTGGCAGTGCGAGGGTGGCGCGGTTGCGCAGCAGCTTCCATGCGGTGAACCACGCCACCGCCAGCATCAGCATGCCCATGCCGACCATGATGCGGAAGCCCCAGAACACCGGCGCCACCGGCGGGTGTACACCGGGGAATTCGTTCAGGCCTTTCAGTTCGGCGTCCATGTCGTGCGCGAGCACCAGGCTGGCGGCCTTGGGAATCTGGATGGCGTACAGCGTGCGGCCTTCCTTTTCGCTGGGGAAGCCAAACAGCGTCAGCGGTGCACCTTTTTCGGTGTGCCAGATGCCCTCGATGGCGGCGATCTTGGCGGGCTGGTGGTGCAGCGTGTTCAGCCCGTGCAAATCGCCCATGAAGATCTGCAGCGGAATTGCCACCGCTGCCGCCATTACCGCCGTGCGCAGCGCCTTGTGGGTTCCGGCCGTATCGGTCTTGCGCAGAATCTGCCAAGCGCTCACGCCGGCCATCAGGAACGACGCGGTGAGTGCCGAGGCCAGCAGCTTGTGGCCCAGCCGGTACGGGAAGGAGGGGTTGAAGACCACGTCCCACCAGCTGGTGGCGTGGAACTCGCCGTTGATGATCTCAAAACCGGCCGGCGTCTGCATCCACGAGTTCAGGCTCAGGATCCAGAAGGCCGACATGGTGGTGCCAAAGGCCACGAGGAAGGTGGCGATCAGGTGGGTGCGTTCCGACACGCGGCCCCGGCCGAACAGCATGATGCCGAGGAAAGTGGCTTCCAGAAAGAAGGCCGTCAGCACCTCGTAGCCCAGCAGCGGCCCGGAAATGTTGCCGGTTTTCTCCATGAAGCCTGGCCAGTTGGTGCCGAACTGGAAGCTCATCGTGATGCCGGAGACCACGCCCAGCGCAAAGGTCAGCGCGAAGATCTTGGTCCAGAAGTAGTAGGCCTGTTCCCAGGCATCGGCCGCAGGCGTGCCCTGGGTGGCCACGTAACGCAGCCGGAAAAACAGCAGCAGCCAGCACAGCGCAATGGTGATGGTAGGGAACAGGATGTGGAAACTCATGTTCGCCGCAAACTGGATGCGCGACAGGATCAGGTGTTCCATGCTCAGATCTCCTCGTTGTTGCGCCGGGCGGCCGATCGGCCGGTGATGCGGTCCTTGAAATCGAGGACCTTGGTGACCGTCGCGCCCATGCCCATCAGCTGCATGGCGGTTTCCGGCGAGAGTTTTTGCACATCATCGAACCAGCGCATCAGCCGGTCAATGAGGTCGTGCATCTCGCGCATCCGTGCCTGGGCGTGGCGTTCGGCCTCGGTGGCGGGTTGCTCCAGCAACGCACTGCGCAGCATTGACAGCGTGGGCTCGATCTCGCGCCGCCGCCGCTCCTCGGCCAGCACCCGGAAAATCTCCCACACATCGGCTGGCGCCTCGAAGTATTCGCGCCGGTCGCCGCTCTGGTGGCGCAGTTTCACCAGCCGCCAGGCCTGCAGTTCCTTCAGGCCCATGCTGACGTTGGAACGCGAAAACGCGAGCGCCTCGGCAATTTCGTCGGCATTCAGTGCCCGCTGCGCGATGAACAGCAGCGCGTAGATCTGGCCAACGGTGCGGTTGATGCCCCAGCGGCTACCCATCTCGCCGAAATGGGCCACAAACTGGCGGTTCAAGGGCGGCAGCGGGTCCAGCGGGCCTGCGGGTTCAGGGAGGTCGGAGATGTTCATCGTGCTGTAATTTCAGTAATTACTGAAATTACAGCACGAACAAATGTGCCTTGTCCAGTGCATTTGCGGTTTAGGCAATGGATTCATATACTGTTTATATGAACAGTATTCAACAGCCAACCATTCCCATCAAGGGCCGGGGCAGTGCGAGCCGCCTGGCGCACCGCTTCACCCGCGATACGCGGGAGCCGTTCGATGATGGATGGCCGGCCGACGATGACGGCGGCGCTGCTGCACCCCATCCCGCCACCACCGTCACGCTGGAAGACGCCAAAAGCGCACTCAGCCACAATGACTCGCCCGACCTGTATTTCACCGCCGGCCTGAATCCCTATCGCGGCTGCGAGCATGGCTGCAGCTATTGCTATGCACGGCCCACCCACAGCTACCTGAACCTGTCGCCCGGGCTGGATTTCGAAACCCGCATCGTGGCCAAGCGCAACCTGGCCACGCTGCTGGCG
>DASWYJ010000120.1:0-2928 GCA_036405035.1 Burkholderiaceae bacterium | reverse complement strand
CGCATGTTCACCAGCCGCGCCGAGTTCCGCCTGCAGCTGCGCGAGGACAATGCCGACGCCCGCCTCACCGAAACCGGTCGAAAGCTGGGCCTGGTGGACGACGCCCGCTGGGACGCCTATTGCCGCAAACGCGACGCTGTTTCACGTGAAACAGAGCGCCTCAAGTCGATCTGGGTGAATCCGCGCAATCTGCCGGCCAGCGAATCCGAGCGGGTGCTGGGCAAGGCCATCGAACACGAATACAACCTGGCCGACCTGCTGCGCCGGCCCGACGTGCACTACGCCAGCCTGGTGTCACTCGACGCTGGCAAGTACCGCAGCGCCGAGCTGGAAGCGCTCGCCACCGCCGCGCCGCAGCTGGCCGCCACCGTGGTGGAACAGGTGGAAATTGCCGCCAAGTACTCCGGCTACATCGACCGGCAGAAGGGCGAGGTCGAGCGCGCCGCCTATTACGAAAACCTGCGCCTGCCGGCCGAGCTGGACTACCTGCAGGTCAGCGCGCTGAGCATCGAGGTGCGGCAAAAACTGCAGAAACACCGCCCCGAAACACTGGGCATGGCCTCGCGCATTTCCGGCGTAACGCCGGCCGCCATTTCGCTGCTGCTGGTGCACCTGAAGAAAACCGGCATGAAGGGCTTCACCACCGCGCCGGCCACCGACGCGCTCGCCGCGTGACCGGCAGCCCCGCCGCACCGGCGGCCGGCACCGACCGCAGCGCCCGGCTGGGTGCCGCCGCCGCGCAACTGCAGGTGGCACTCACAGACCGGCAGAACCAGCAGCTGCTCGATTACCTCGGCCTGCTCGCCAAATGGACGCAGGTGTACAACCTCACCGCCGTGCGCGAACCCGAGGCCATGTTCACCCACCACCTGCTCGACAGCCTGTCGGTGGTCGCGCCGCTGCTGCGCGAAACCGCCGGCCAGCCCACCGCGCTGCTCGACGTGGGCTCCGGCGCCGGGCTGCCGGGTGTGGTCATTGCCATCTGCTGCCCCCATATCCGCGTGACCTGCATCGACACCGTGGCCAAAAAGGCCGCCATTGTGCAACAGGCCGACGTCACGCTGCAGCTCCCCAACCTGCGGGGCCAGCACGGCCGGGCGGAGCAGGTCACCCAGCCGTACGGCGTGGTCAGCTCCCGCGCCTTTGCCACGCTGGCCGATTTTGTGGCCGTATCGCAAAAGGCCCTGGCGCCGGGCGGCATCTGGCTGGCCATGAAGGGCAAGGCGCCAGACGCCGAGCAGGCCGAACTGCCGGTTGATGTGGATGTGTTTCACGTGGAACAACTCACCGTTCCCGGGCTGGACGCCAGCCGCTGCATCGCCTGGATGCGCAAAAAACAACCCTGACACACCGCCGCGCCCCAGCCCCGCCGCTGCGCCGTCGTACACTCCACGGCACACCAAGCGGGGGAGTTTCATGGCGGGCAAGGCAATAGTGGGCGCACACCGCGCCGGAACGGGGTTCTGATGGCCCGTATTTTCTGCATCGCCAACCAGAAGGGCGGGGTGGGCAAGACCACCACCACCGTCAACCTCGCCGCCGGCCTGGCCACCGTGGGCCAGCGCGTGCTGATGGTTGATCTTGATCCGCAGGGCAACGCCACCATGGGCTCGGGCATCGACAAGCGCCAGCTCACCCTCACCGTGTACGACGTGTTGCTCGAATCCGCCTCCGTTGCCGAAGCGCGGGTGAAAAGCGAGCAATGCGGCTACGACGTGCTGGGCGCCAACCGCGAGCTCGCCGGCGCCGAGGTGGAGCTGGTGGAACTGGAGCGCCGCGAAAAGCGCCTGAAGACCGCACTCGCCGCCGCCGATGCCGACTACGACTTCGTGCTGATCGACTGCCCGCCCTCGCTGAGCATGCTCACCCTCAACGGCCTGTGCTCGGCGCATGGCGTGATCGTGCCGATGCAGTGCGAATACTTCGCGCTCGAAGGCCTGACCGACCTGGTCAACACCATCAAGCAGGTGCACGCCAACCTCAACAAGGACCTGCAGATCATCGGCCTGCTGCGGGTGATGTTCGACCCGCGCATCACGCTGCAGCAGCAGGTGAGCGACCAGCTCAACGCGCACTTTTCCGACAAGGTGTTCGACACCGTGATCCCCCGCAACGTGCGCCTCGCCGAAGCCCCCAGCTACGGCCTGCCCGGCGTGGTGTTCGATCCGGGCGCCAAGGGCAGCCAGTCGTATGTGCGCTTCGCCGAGGAAATGGTCGAACGCATCCGCAAGCTGTGATTTTCATGGCCAAAACACCCGCCGGCCAGCGCATGGTGGCGCTGCCTAGCTCCTGAATGCATAGCGCATGACGGCACCCACCACACCCGTTCTGCTGCTGCCCGGCTGGCAGGGCAGTGGCCCCGACCACTGGCAAAGCCGGTGGGAGCAGCTCCATGGCCACCTGCGGGTGGAGCAACACGACTGGCAACGCCCGCTGCGCGGCGACTGGATAGCCCGGCTGGAAGAGGTGCTGCTGGGCCTGCCCACACCGGCGGTGCTGGTGGCCCACAGCCTGGGCTGTATCCATGCCGCCGCCTGGGCCTCCCATTCCCGCAACACCCAGCGGGTGCGCGCCGCGCTGCTGGTGGCGCCGCCCGATGTGGAGCAACCCGCATTGCGGGCGCAGTTGCCCGGCTGGGCGCCCATTGCGCTGCAGCCGCTGCCCTTTGCCACCACCGTGGTCAGCAGCCGCAACGACCCCTATTGCAGCCCCGCCCGTGCCCGCCAGTTTGCCCATGCCTGGCAGGCCAGGCTGGTGGACGCCGGCGATGCAGGCCACCTGAACACCGAATCCGGCCTGGGCGACTGGCCCGCCGGCCACCAACTGCTTGCCGACCTGACGAAGGAATGAAACATGTACCCCCACGCTCACATTTGTTCGCTGCCCCCCACGGGGGCTTCAACCGCCTTGAAACGGCTCGGCGGAGGT
>DASWYJ010000119.1:0-3379 GCA_036405035.1 Burkholderiaceae bacterium | reverse complement strand
CGATTTTTTGCAGCACCTGCTGCAGGTGGCGGTGGCGCGGGCCCAGCCGCGGCACACCCTGCCGGCCTTTCTGCCGCCACCGCCGCGCGGCCGCACGCTGGTGCTGGGGGCAGGCAAGGCGGGCGGGGCGATGGCGCAGGCGCTGGAAGCCGCGTGGCCGGCCGACGCGCCGCTGGCGGGCCTGGTGGTCACGCGCTACGGCCATGTGCCGCCGCGCCCGGCGGGGCTGGCGCAGCGCATCGAAGTGGTGGAGGCTTCCCACCCGGTGCCCGACGCCGCCGGCCTGGCCGCCACGCAGCGCATGCTGGCCCTCACCGAAGGCCTCACCGCCGATGACCTGGTGCTATGCCTGATCTCCGGCGGCGGCTCGGCGCTGCTCACGCTGCCGGCCGAGGGCCTGACGCTGGCCGACAAGCAGCGCATCAACCAGCAGCTGCTGGCCAGCGGCGCCCACATCGGCGAGATGAATTGCGTGCGCAAGCACCTGTCGCGCATCAAGGGCGGGCGGCTGGCGGCGGCCTGCGCGCCGGCGCCGGTGGTCACGCTGGCCATCAGCGACGTGCCGGGCGACGATCCGGCCACCATTGCCAGCGGCCCCACCGTGCCTGATCCGACCACCTGCGCCGAGGCGCTGGCCATCCTGCAGCGCCACCACATTGCGCTGCCGGCTGCGGTGCAGGCCCGGCTGGAGCAGGGGCTGCTCGAAACGCCCAAGCCCGGCGATGCGTGTTTTGCCGGCCACCACGTGCGCCTGATCGCCACGCCGCAGCAGGCACTGGAAGCGGCGGCCGAGGCCGCCTGCGCTGCCGGGCTGGCGGCCTACATTCTGGGCGATGCCATCGAGGGCGAATCGCGCGAGGTGGGGCGGGTGCACGCCGCATTGGCGCTGGCCGCGCTGCAGCCGGGCCGGCCCTTCCAGCCATTCGTGCGGCCCTGTGTACTGCTCAGCGGCGGTGAAACCACGGTGACGGTGCGGCCCACGCCGGCCGGTGCCCCGCACGGCCGGGGTGGGCGTGCGGGCGAGTTCTGCCTGGGGCTGGCGCAGGCGCTGCAGGGGCAGCCGGGGGTGTATGCGCTCGCGGCCGATACCGACGGGATTGATGGCATCGAGAGCAATGCCGGTGCCTGGGTTGCGCCCGACACGCTGGCTCGCGCGCAGGCGCTGGGCCTGAAGATCGAGGGCTACCTGGACCGCAACGACGCCTGGAGCTACTTCCACACACTCGGCGATCTGGTGGTGACCGGCCCCACCCACACCAATGTGAACGACTTTCGGGCGCTTCTTATTTTGTAGCTATTCAGCCAGAATGGGCGCTGGACAGAGCCCGATTTGGCATAAAAATCAACCCGTATGGCCCCCCGCGGCGGCCACCACCTCCAGCGCGGCGCTGCGCCAGCGGGCCAGTGCGCCAAACCAGCCCAGCCACACACAGCCTTCGCAGCCCCGGCCGCAGCAGCCCACCGGCTCGTCGGGCGCGGGCCGCACGCTGGCGCCGGCCCGGGCGGCGTGTTCCACCACCGCGGCAATGGCGGCGCGGGCGCCGCCCAGGTCGGTGATGGCGGCGTGCAGGGGGTCGGGGATGGCGGGCGCATGCATGGCAGGCGGCACTCTAGCAGCCTGGCGGGGGCCGCTCTGACCGATAATCGCCCCTTGCCGCCGCGCGCCGCGCGGACGCGCCACCATTCCCACCCATGAGCTACCAGGTCAAGGAAATCTTCTACACCCTGCAGGGCGAAGGCGCCCAGGCGGGGCGCCCGGCCGTGTTCTGCCGCTTTGCCGGCTGCAACCTGTGGTCGGGCCGCGAGGAAGACCGGGTCACGGCCACCTGCCGTTTTTGCGACACCGACTTCGTTGGCACCGACGGCACGCTCGGCGGCAAGTACGCCAGCGCCACCGCGCTCGCCGCCCAGGTGGCGGCGCTGTGGCCCGCTGCGGCGGGTGGCCGCCGCTACGTGGTGCTGACCGGTGGCGAGCCGCTGCTGCAGGTCGATGCCGCGCTCACCGCCGCGCTGCACGGCGAAGGCTTCGAGGTGGCGGTGGAAACCAACGGCAGCATTGCCGCGCCGCCCGGCATCGACTGGATCTGCGTCAGCCCCAAGGCCGGTGCGCCCTGGGTGCAGCGCGAAGGCCAGGAGCTCAAGGTGGTGTGGCCGCAGCCCGGGCTGGACCTGGATGTGCTGGAACAGGCCCGCTTCACCCACCGCTTCCTGCAGCCCATGGACAGCCCCGAGCGCCCGCACAACACCGAGGCCTGCATTGCGCTGTGCCTGGCGCGGCCGGCCTGGCGCCTGAGCCTGCAAACCCACAAGATCACGGGCATCCGATGAGCTACGAACTCAGCCAGCGCTTTTACTTCGACGCGGCCCACACCCTGCAGCGCAGCATCGACGCCGACAGCAGCAAACGCATCCACGGCCACACCTACCATGCCGAGGTCTACCTGCAGGGCACGCCCGACCCGGCCACCGGCATGGTGATCGACCTGGGCCTGGTGCGCCGCGCCATCGCCGAGCTGCGCGCCACGCTCGACCACGCCTTCCTCGACGAGGTGCCCGGCCTGGCCCCGGCCACGCTGGAAAACCTGTGCCGCTTCATCCTGGAGCGCCTGGCCCCCGCGCTGCCCGCGCTCAGCGGCGTGCGTGTGTGGCGCGACTCCACGGGCGACGGCTGCACGCTGCGCCGCCTGCCGGGTTGAGGTTGCGTTCGGCCGATCTTTCCTTGATTTCAGGACCTTTCCGATGAGCATCAAAAGCGACAAATGGATCCGCCGCATGGCCGAGACCACCGGCATGATCGAGCCCTTCGAGCCCGGCCAGATCCGCGAGAGCGAGGGCAAGCGCATCATCAGCTACGGCACCAGCAGCTACGGCTACGACATCCGCTGCGCACCGGAATTCAAGGTCTTCACCAACATCCACAGCACCGTGGTCGACCCGAAGAATTTCGATGAAAAAAGCTTCGTCGATTTCCATGGGGACAGCTGCATCATCCCGCCCAACAGCTTTGCGCTGGCGCGCACGGTGGAGTACTTCCGCATCCCGCGCAACGTGCTCACCATCTGCCTGGGCAAGAGCACTTACGCGCGCTGCGGCATCATCGTCAACGTCACCCCGTTCGAGCCCGAATGGGAAGGCTATGTGACGCTGGAATTCAGCAACACCACGCCGCTGCCCGCCAAGATCTACGCGGGCGAAGGCTGCGCCCAGGTGCTGTTCTTCGAGAGCGATGCCGACGACGTGTGCGAAACCTCCTACAAGGACCGCGGCGGCAAATACCAGGGCCAGCGCGGCGTAACCCTGCCGAAGACCTGATCCGGTTTCGATGGCCCGGGCCGAAGTTCCTTCGGCCCTTCCTGCCATAGAATGGCGTTTCATTCAG
>DASWYJ010000118.1:0-7010 GCA_036405035.1 Burkholderiaceae bacterium | reverse complement strand
CGAGCCGAGGCCACCACTGTAGAAGTTCTTGAAAATCGGGAACGGCCGGCCGCTCAGGCCCTTGCCCCAACCCAGTTCGCCGTTCAGCGCCACGGTGAACTGCTTGTTCAGCGGGATGTACTGCTGCACCTGGTAGTTGCCGCGCACGTACTTCACGTCGCCGGCCACGCCGAAATCGGCGTTGGCACGCTGGAAACGCCCCTTGGACGGTACCAGTGCGCTGTCCCGGTCGTCGCGCGACCAGCCAATGGTCAGTGGCAGCGAACGGCTGGTGAAGCCAAACTGATTGGCATAGCTCAGGTAGGACGCCGGAATATTGGTGCCGGGCTTGATGGTCGTCTGCTCGACGCCGGCCCCGAAATACACCACGTCGGTTTCGCTGAACGGCACACCGAAACGGGCGCTGGCGCCGGTGGTGACCAACTGGTAGTCGCCGCCCTGGTCATCGAACGGCCGCGAGGCCCGGTGGTACACGTCAAAGGTGCGCGACACGCCATCGGGGGTGAAATAGGGGTCGGTCGTGCTCAGCACGATCTGCCGGTTGAACTTGCTGGTGTTGACTTCCACACCCAGGTAGTTGCCGGAACCGAACACGTTGTCCTGCTTGACGCTGAACACCAGTGAGAGTTTTTCCGCACTGGAGAAACCGGCGCCGATCAGCAGGTTGCCGGTGGGCTTTTCCGCCACCGTGACGTTCAGGTCCACCTGGTCGGTCGTGCCGGGCACCTCGAGCGTTTCGACGTTGACTTCCTTGAAATACCCCAGGCGGTCGACCCGGTCGCGCGAAAGCTTGATCTTGTCGCCGTCGTACCAGGACGACTCGAACTGGCGGAATTCCCGGCGGATGACTTCGTCGCGCGAACGGGTGTTGCCACCGATGGTGATGCGCCGCACATAGGCGCGCCGCGAAGGCTCAGCCTGCAGCGCGAAGGACACGCGGTTGTTCTCGCGGTCGATCTCGGGGCGCGCCTCGACCCGCGCGAAGGCATAGCCGAAGGTGCCGAAATAGTCGGTGAAGGCCTTGGTGGTACCCGCCACGAGGTCGGCGTTGTAGGGCTGGCCGGGCTTGATGGTGACCAGCGACTTGAACTCTTCTTCCTTGCCCAGGTAGTTCCCCTCGAGCCGCACGCCCGACACCACGAAACGCTCCCCTTCGGTCACGTTGATCGTGATGGAGATGCTCTGCTTGTCCGGGGAAATGGCGACCTGGGTGGAATCGACCCGGAATTCCAGATAGCCGCGCGTCAGGTAGTAGGACTTCAGCGTCTCCAGATCGGCGTTGAGCTTGGAGCGCGCATAACGGTCGCTTTTGGTATACCAGCTGAGCCAGCCGCCGGTGTCGAGATCGAACAGGCCGCGCAGCGTCGATTCGCTGAACGCCTTGTTGCCGACGATGCGAAGATCCTTGATCTTGGCCACATCGCCTTCGGTGACGTTGAAGGTCACGTTCACGCGGTTGCGCTCGATCGGCGTGATGGTGGTCACGACCTCGACGCCATACAGGCTCTTGTTGATGTACTGGCGCTTGAGTTCCTGCTCGGCGCGGTCGGCCAGGGCTTTGTCAAAAGGCCGGCCGTCGGTCAGGCCGATGTCGCGCAGCGCTGCCTGCAGCGCGTCCTTGTCGAACTCCTTGGCACCGACGAATTCCACCGCGGCCACGGTCGGCCGCTCCTCGACGATCACCACCAGCACGTCGCCGCTCACATCGAGCCGCACATCCTTGAACAGGCCGAGCGCGAACAGCGCACGGATCGCCGAGGCGCCCTTGTCGTCGTTGTAGTCGTCGCCCACCCGGAACGGCAGCGACGCGAAGATGGTGCCCGGCTCGACGCGCTGCAAGCCTTCCACCCGGATGTCGCGCACGGTGAACGGGGTCACGGCCCACGACGGCTGCGCCCCCAGCATGAGCATCAGCAGGGCGGACGCGGTCAGGACTTTGTAGCTTTTGAATTGATGTTTCATGAAGATCGCCATGCGGCAGGTCTAGCCAAGAAGACGGGTGACATCGTTGAACAGCGCAATCGACATCATCAGCAGAAGCACTGCGACGCCACCGCGCTGCAGCCGATCCATCCATGCGTCCGGAACGCGGCGGCCAGTGACACCCTCCCAAAGATAATACATCAGGTGCCCCCCATCGAGGACCGGGAGCGGAAGCAGGTTGAGCACGCCCAGGCTCACGCTGATGAGCGCCAGGAACACCAGATACTGCGTCAGGCCCAGGCTGGCCGACTTGCCGGCATAGTCGGCAATGGTGAGCGGGCCGGTCAGATTCTTCAGCGAGGCCTCGCCCACCGCCATCTTGCCCAGCATCTTCAGCGTCAGCGCCGACACCTCCCAGGTCCGCACCACGCCGCGCCACAGGCCTTCGAGCGGGCCGTAACGTACCGTGACAAATTCCGGTGGAGCACCGACATACGCGCCAATGCGGGGCACGGTAACGGAACCCTCGCTGCGCATTTCCGGCACCACCCGCAGCTGGAGCGTGGCATCGCCCCGCTGCACGCGCCAGTCGGCTGCCAGCGGCAGGCCATCGCGCGCCGCAGCCTTGATCACGTCGCGCAGCTGCTGGCCATCCACAATGGCCACGGTATCGACCTGCAGCACCACATCGTCCTTGCGCAGGCCGGATTTCTCGGCGGCGCTGCCGGCCATGATGTCGCCAATCACGGGGCGGGTCCAGGGGCCCATCAGGCCGATCTTCCGGAACATCTCGGCATCCGCATCGGCAGCACCGACCCGGCTGGTTGCCAGCGTCACCGTGCGGGGCGTGGAACTGCCGGGCGCAGCCACCACCAACGTGACGTCGCGGCCATCGAGCGCGCCGCGCACCAGCAACCAGCGCAACTCCTCGAAGGAGCGCACCGGTGCGGGCGCTTCCTGATCGAAAGCGGCCTGCTGCACCCGCTCACCGCCCACCAGCCCAGCCGCCTGCGCCAGCGAGCCCGGCACCGGGCTGGCCAGCAGCGCCACCGGCTGCTCCACCCCACCCCAGTTGACACCGGCATACAGCAGCACCGCCAGCAGCAGGTTGGCCAGCGGCCCGGCCACTACGATGGCGGCGCGGGAACGCAGCGGCTGGTTGTTGAAGGCCAGATGGCGTTCGGCGGGATCGACCGTGCCCTCGCGCTCGTCGAGCATCCGCACATAGCCCCCCAGCGGGAACATGCCCACGACGAACTCGGTGGGGCTGCCCTTGGGCTGCCAGCGAAACAGGGTTTTCCCGAAACCCACCGAGAAACGCAGCACCTTGACACCGCAGGCCACGGCAACACGGTAGTGCCCGTACTCGTGGATGGCAATGAGCAGGCCCAGTGCAACGATGAAGGCAACAAGGGTCAACATGTCCAGTTCCTGTGTACGCTACCCGGCCAGCGCCGCCACGCGGGCCTGGGCCACCGCGCGGGCCTCGGCATCCAGCGCCAGCAGGGCATCGAGCGCGGTGGGATGGCCCGGCTGCACCGCCGCCAGCGTGGCAGTGTTCACTTCATGGATGTCGGTAAAGCGGATGCGGCGGTCCAGGAATGCCTGTACCGCCACTTCGTTGGCCGCGTTGAGTATCGCGCATGTGCCGGCCGGCGCCTGCAAGGCATCCCATGCCAGCTGCAGGCCCGGAAAACGCGCGCGATGGCCATGGCTGTCCAGCGACTCGAACGACATGTCGGCCAGCGTGCGGAAATCCAGCGCTGCGGCACCCGATGCAATCCGCTCGGGCCAGGACAGGCCGTAGGCGATGGGAACCCGCATGTCGGGCGTGCCCAGCTGCGCGACCACCGAGGTGTCGCGGTACTGCACCATCGAATGGATGACGCTCTGCGGATGGATCACTACCTCGATCTGCTGCGGCGCCAGGCCGAACAGGTAGCGCGCTTCGATGACTTCGAGCGCCTTGTTCATCATGGTGGCGGAATCCACCGAGATCTTACGCCCCATCACCCAGTTCGGGTGGGCACAGGCCTGCTCCGGCGTGACCGCCCGCAGCTGCGCCACATCCATCCGGCGGAAAGGCCCGCCCGAGGCGGTCAGGATGATTTTCTCCACCCGGTCCGGCCAGGTCGCGGGATCTTCCGGGAGCGACTGGAAAATGGCCGAATGTTCGCTGTCGATGGGCAACAGGCGGGCCCCGCCCTGCCGTACCGCCGCAAGAAACACCTCGCCGCCCACGACCAGCGCCTCCTTGTTGGCCAGCAGCAGGCGCTTGCCCGCGCGGGCTGCGGCCAGGCAGGGCTGCAGGCCGGCCGCGCCGACGATGGCGGCCATCACCACATCGACCTGCTCGTGCTTTGCTATGCTTTCAATAGCTTCAGGACCAGAGAGGACGCTGGCCAGAAGCCCATTTTCCTTGATTTTTTCCGCCAGCAGGCGTGCATGGGCAGGGCTGGCCATCACCGCGAAGGCGGGCTGGAATTGCCGGCACTGGGCCAGCATCAGGTCCACCTGGGTGGAAGCGCTGAGGGCAAACACCTCGAAACGGTCGGGGTGGCGCGCCACCACGTCCAGCGTGCTGGTGCCGATGGAACCCGTGGAGCCCAGAATGGCCAGGCGCTGCTTCATCGCTGCGCCCCCGGCGAGGTGGGACATGCGGAAAAACACCCGAAAAGGAGACTCATGCGACAGCCAGCATCATCACCAGCGGCAGGGTGGGCAGCAATGCATCGACCCGGTCCAGCACCCCACCGTGGCCCGGCAGCAGGCCGCTGCTGTCCTTGACGCCGGCGCTGCGCTTGATCAGCGACTCCACCAGATCCCCCACCACACTCATGGCGGCGAGAAACAGCACCGCCAGCACCAGCAGCCCGGCGCCCCGCGCGGCCAGCAGGGTGTACAGGCTGGGTACGGCCGCCTGCAGCCGCGCATCGGCCGCGACCCAGCACACCGCCAGCAGCAGCACCCCCGCCATGCCCCCCCACACCCCTTCCCAGCTTTTGCCCGGGCTGATGCCCGGCGCCAGCTTGCCGCGTGCGATACGCCCGCCAAACGCCCGGCCCGCAAAGTAGGCGGCGATGTCGGCCACCCAGACCAGCACGAATGCCGACAGCAGAAAATTGATGCCGATGAAGCGGGCCTGCGCCATCGCCAGCCAGGCCAGCCACAACGCGAGCACACCGCCCGCCAGCCGCACACCCTGCGGAATCCGTGGCCACCCGGCGACTCCCACGCGCAGCAGCGCCGCACCCGCAAGCACCCAGAACAGGCCGGCCGCCTGCCAGAGCAGCGGCAACGGGGTCTGTAGCCAGCCCAGCGCCCAGGAGCCCGCGCACAGCAGCACACTGACCACGGCCAGCACCCACGCGCCTGCACCGGCACGGCCATTGAGCCGGCTCCACTCCCAGCCGCCGGCGGCAATCAGCAGCAAGGCCAGCGCGCAGAAAGGCTCGGGAGACGGATAAAAAAGCGCCGGCAGCAGAATGGCCAGCAAAACAACCGCAGTGATGATGCGCGTCCGCAGCATCAGGCGGCACGCTGCACTTGCGCGGTCGTCATGCCGAAGCGGCGCTCCCGCCGCTTGAAGGAAGCCAGAGCGGCGTCCAGCTCGGCCTCGTCGAAATCGGGCCAGAACTTGGCGGTGAAATACAGTTCGGCATAGGCCGCCTGCCACAGGAGGAAATTGGACAGGCGCTGCTCCCCGCCGGTACGGATCAGCAGATCCAGCTCACCCGCATGGGCCAGCGCCATCGCACCATCGAGCGCCTGCTCGGTGGCGGGTTCGCCGCGCGCCGCCAGGCTGGCTGCGGCCTGGGCAATATCCCAGCGCCCCCCGTAGTTGAAGCACACATTGAGCATCAGCCGCTGGTTGCCGGCAGTGGTCGTTTCGGCCTCCCGCAGGCCGGCACGGGTGCGCGCGGCCAAGGGCGCGAGATCCCCCACGAAATGCAGCTGCACGCCGTTGCGGTGTAGCGCAGGCACTTCCGCCCCGAGCGCACTGACCAGCAAATCCATCAGGCTCGACACCTCGTCGGCCGGGCGGCTCCAGTTTTCCGACGAGAACGCAAATACGGTGAGGACGGCCACACCGCGGTCGATGCATGCCTGCACGCAGCGGCGCAGCGACTCCAGCCCTTGCCGGTGCCCGGCCACGCGCGGCAGCAGCCGGCGGGTGGCCCAGCGCCCATTGCCGTCCATCACGATGGCGATGTGGCGCGGAACGGTCACGGACTGGGACATCACGCCACCACAGCCTAGACGGCCATGATCTCCTGTTCCTTGGCGGCCAGCAGCCGGTCGATGTCCACGATCGTGCGGTCGGTCAGCTTCTGCACCTCGTCGTGGCTGCGGCGTTCGTCGTCTTCGGAGATCAGCTTGTCCTTGACCAGCTTCTTGGCCGCTTCGTTGGCATCGCGGCGCAGGTTGCGCACGGCCACCTTGGCAGCTTCTGCCTCGCCCTTGACCACCTTCGTGAGTTCCTTGCGGCGCTCTTCGCTCATCATCGGCATCGGCACCCGGATCAATTCCCCCTGTGAAGCGGGATTGAGGCCCAGATCGCTTTCACGGATGGCCTTCTCGATCTTCGCGCCCATGCCTTTTTCCCAGGGCTGGATGCCGATGGTGCGGGCATCGATCAGCGTGACGTTGGCCACCTGGCTGATCGGCAGCAGCGAACCGTAGTAGTCAACCTGCACGGTATCGAGCAGCGCGGGGTTGGCGCGGCCGGTGCGCACCCGGGTCAGGTTGTTCTTGAAAGCCTCCACCGACTGGTGCATGCGCGCCTCGGCGTTCTTCTTGATGTCTGCAATCGTCATGGCAAATTACTCCAGGATATCGGGGCCACCGCCATCGCACACCGCCGGGGCTCCCGCCCCGCAGTCGGCAATCAGACGTGGACCAGCGTGCCTTCGTCCTCACCCATCACGACGCGCTTGAGCGCACCATGCTTGAAGATCGAAAACACCTTGATCGGCAATTTCTGGTCGCGGCACAACGCGAAGGCCGTGGCATCCATGATGCCCAGGTTGCCGGCCATCGCCTTGTCGAACGTGATCTGGCTGTAGCGGGTCGCGGTGGGATCGAGT
>DASWYJ010000117.1:0-1995 GCA_036405035.1 Burkholderiaceae bacterium | reverse complement strand
CAGGCCTGGCAGGTGCTGGACGGCAGCGCACCACCGCAGGCGCTGCGCGAACTCGGCATCGCCGCCACCCGGCAGCTCGCCAAGCGCCAGATCACCTGGTTGCGCAGCCTGCCGGGCCGCCACACCGTGCCCTGCGACGCGCCCGATGCGCTGGCGCAGGTGCTGGCCCGGGCGCAGGAGCTGGCGCCGTGATCCTGCAGGCGCGCGACCTCGCCAAGCGCTATGGCGACACCCCGGTGTTCAGCGGCGTGTCGCTCGACGTGGCGCCGGGCGAGTTCGTTGCCATCGTCGGCGAATCGGGCGTGGGCAAATCCACGCTGCTCAATTGCCTGGCCGGGCTCGACCACTGGGACAGCGGCCGCGTGGTGCTCACCGGTTCCGACCTCGCCACCCTCAGCGACGACGCCCGCGCACTGCTGCGCCGCCGCGCCGTGGGCTTTGTGTTCCAGGCCTTCCATGTGCTGCCGCACCTCGACGTGGCGCAGAACGTGGGCCTGCCACTGCTGCTGCTGGGCCAACCCGACCCGGAGCGGGTCGCGGCCCTGCTGGCGGCGGTGGGCCTGGAGGGGCTGGGCGGCCGGCTACCGCAGCAGCTCTCCGGCGGCCAGTTGCAGCGCGTGGCCATTGCCCGCGCGCTGGTGCACCGCCCGGCCCTGCTGCTGGCCGACGAACCCACCGGCAACCTCGACCCCACCACCGCCGCCAAGGTGATGGACGCCCTGCTCACCCAGACCCGCGCGCAGGGCGCGGCGCTGGTGCTGGTCACGCATTCCGAAGCCGCCGCCCGCCGGGCCGACCGGGTGCTGCACCTGCACCACCATGGCTTTGGTGATGCCCCTGTGCGCGATGGTTCTCCGTAGGCTGCTGGCGCAGTTCTCCTGGCGCGAACTGCGCCACCACCCCTGGCGCAATGCGGCCGCGGTGGTGGCGGTGATGCTGGGCGTGGCGCTGGCGTTTTCGGTGCACCTCATCAACGCGGCGGCCCTCAGCGAGTTCTCGCAGGCGGTGCGCTCCGTCAATGGCCAGCCCGATCTCGACATCCGCGGCGCCAGCGGCAGCTTCAGCGACACCCTCTACGGCACACTGGCCCGCCACCCCGGTGTGGCCGTGGCCAGCCCGGTGCTGGAGCTGACCAGCTACGCGCCCGATGCGCAGGGCCAGCGCCAGCCGGTGCGGGTGGTTGGCATTGACGCACTGGTCGCGGCCAGCGTGTCACCGGCGCTGGTGCCGCAGCCCGATGCCGGCGCCGACCGGCTGGCGCTGTTCGCACCCGACACCGTGTTTGCCAACCCCGCCGCCCGCGCGCTGGGCAGCCCGCTCGCGCTGCAGGTGGGCCTGGCGCTGCACCGGCTGCAGGTGGCCGGCACCGTGGCCGCCAGCGGGCCGGCCCTGGTGGTGATGGACATCGGCGCGGCGCAGGAGCGTTTTGGCCGCATCGGCCAGCTCACCCGCATCGACGTACGGCTGCGCCCCGGCGCGGACCGTGCGGCCTTTGTCGCCGCACTGCCCGCCATTGCCGGCTGGAGCCCGGACCTGCGGGTCAGTGTGCCGGGCGACGACGCGCAGCGCATCAGCAACCTCTCCCGCGCCTACCGCGTCAACCTCACGGTGCTGGCACTGGTGGCGCTGTTCACCGGGGCGTTCCTGGTGTTTTCGGTGCTGTCGCTCAGCGTGGCCAAGCGGGCGCAGCAGTTTGCGCTGCTGGCGGTGCTGGGCCTGACCCGGCGCGAGCGCCTGCTGCTGGTGCTGGCCGAATCGCTGCTGCTGGGCCTGGCCGGCAGCGCGGCCGGCGTGGCGCTGGGCACCGGCCTGGCCGCGCTGGCGTTGCGCCTGCTGGGCGGCGACCTCGGCGGTGGCTACTTCGCCGGCGTGGCCCCGGCGCTGCAATGGGATGGCCTGGCCGCGCTGGCCTATGGCGCGCTGGGTGTGGCCGCCGCCGTACTGGGCGGCTGGTGGCCGGCCCGCGCCGCACAGGACCTGCCACCGGCGCAAACC
>DASWYJ010000116.1:0-9510 GCA_036405035.1 Burkholderiaceae bacterium | reverse complement strand
GCGGGCTCCACCTGGCCGCCGCTGAAATGCCGCATGTCACGCCGCTCGGCAATCGCGCGGTAGACGGCGGCCGTTTCTTCCGGCGCAAACGCCTGATCCGGCACACCACCGCGCAGCGCAGCTGGCTCAGTCATCTCAGTCTTCAATGCCACGCTGCGCTGGAATGCCGGCGTTGAACGCGTGCTTAACCTTGGCCATCTCCGTCACGGTGTCGGCCAGTTCGATGATCTCGGGCGGGCAGCGCCGGCCTGTAATGACCACGTGCACATCTTTGGGCCGTTCGCGCAGCGTCAACAACACGTCGTCCAGCGGCATCCAGCCGTAGATCAACGGGTAGGTGAGTTCGTCGAGCACCACCAGAAAATAGTCGCCACTCAGGATGGCGGCCTTGGCTTTCTGCCAGCCGTTGCGGGCGAGCTGGGCCGAATGCTCCAGGTCCTGGCTTTTCCAGGAAAAGCCATCACCCAGGCCCTCGATGGGAATGCCGATCTGCTCGAACATGCGGTGCTCGCCAAAGCGCGCGGTGGGCACCTTCATGAACTGGAAGATCTTCACGTCCTTGCCGTGCACATGCTTGCGGCCATGGGCCCGCAGCGCGAGCCCGAAGGCGGCGGTGCTCTTGCCCTTGCCGTCGCCGGTGTTGACGATGACGATGCCGCGGCGTTCGCCCTCGGGCTTGTCGTAGGGCTTGGCGGAGGGTGGGGTTTCGATCTGCATCGGTAACGTCCTTGGCGTCGGTGACTATTGCGGCACCGCGAGCCACTGCTCGCCGATGCGGTGGATGGCCAGGCGGTGCCCGAACACCGCCGACAGCGCGGCGTGCGTGGCCGGGTCGGCGCAAGAGCCGTGGTGCAGCACGCGGCCGGCGTCCATCACGACCAGTTCGTCGGCCTGCAGCGCCACCGATATCTCGTGCAGCACGCTGACCACCGTGCGCCCCGCGGCGGTCTGTGCGCGCACCAGGTCCATCCAGTCGGCCTGGTGCGGTGGGTCGAGGTTGGCCAGCGGTTCGTCCATCAGCAGCGCCTCGGCCTGCACCGCCAGCGCGCGCGCCAGCAGCACACGCTGCCGCTCCCCGCCCGACAGCGCGCCCAGGGAACGGCTGCGCCACTCCCAGGCCTGCGTGGCGCGCAAGGCGGCCTCCACCGCAGCGCGGTCGCCAGTCGACGGCGGCGCCAGCCAGGGCTGGTGGGGCAAGCGCCCCAGCATGGTGACGTCAAACACGCTCAGGTCTTCGGCGCCGGTTTCGCCCTGCCCCAGCCACGACATGGTGCGCGCCCGCTCACGGCCGGCAATGGCGGCCAGCGGCCTGCCGTGCAGCACCACCTCGCCGCGGTGCGGCAGCAGGCCGGCCAGCGCCTTCAGCAGCGTGGATTTACCCGCGCCGTTGGGGCCGACGATGGCGGTCCAACGGCCGGCCGCAAAGGCCACGCTGATGCCATGCAGCACCGCGGTGCCGCCCAGCGTGGCGTGCACGCCGCGGGCCTCCAGCGCAACGCCGCTCACAGCACGCCCCCGCTGCGCCCGCCGCGCTTGTGCATCAGCCACAGCAGGTAGCTGCCGCCGAGCAGCGCGGTGAGCACGCCCACCGGCAACTCCTGCGGTGCGATCATCCAGCGCGCCAGCACGTCGGCCGCCATCAGCAGCAGCCCGCCCATGAACGCGCTGAGCAGCACCAGCCAGCCGTGGGTGGTCTTCACAATGGAGCGCACCAGGTGCGGCGCGGCCAGGCCCACAAAGGCGATCAGCCCGGTCTGGGCGACCGCTGCGCCGGTGGAGAGCGCCAGCACCGCGACCAGCGCAACGCGCACCGCCGCCAGCGGCAGGCCCAGGCTGAGCGCCGTGGCCTCGCCGAGCGCCAGGCCATCGAGCGCGCGGCCCAGCGCCCACGCCACCGCGGCCGCAGGCAGCAACATCGCTGCCATCACGCCGCACGAGGCCCAGCCGACAAAACCGGTGCTGCCCAGCATGAAGGCCTGCATGGCCTGCAGGATGTCGGGCGCGGCCAGCGTGACGAGGTCGCGTGCAGCGCCCAGCACCACGCCCACAATGACGCCGGCCAGCAACAGCCGCAGCGTGTGTTGCACGCCCTTGGCCAGCGCCAGCGTCAGCAGCACACCGGCCACTGCGCCCGCGAAGGCCGCGCCGGTCAGCCCCAGCCGGACCAGCCACTGCGTGGCAAACGGCGACGCACCAAACAGCGCCAAGGCCAACGCCACACCGAGCGCCGCACCGGAGGCGCTGCCCAGCAGGTACGGATCGGCCAGCGGGTTGCGGAACAGCCCCTGCGCGACCGCACCGGCCAGCCCGAGCAGGCCGCCGGCGATCCACGCGCCCAGCGTGCGCGGCAGCCGGATGTCCCACACAATCTGCCAGGCCACCGGGTCCTGGCGCGCGCGCAGCACGCTCTCGAAGCCGGTGCTGCCCACGCCTGCACCGACCAGCAGCACGGCCAGCCCGGCCAGCAGCAGGCCGATGGCGAGCGCCGTGGCGCGGCCCGTGCTCACGCCGCCTTCTCGTCGTGCCACTGCGCGAAATGCAGCAGCACGCCGGAGGGATCGATGAGGTGCGTGACCAGCGCGCCATAGGGCTGCTCGGCCGGCGGGTTGACGCGCGCGCCCGGAAACGCGCCGCTGGCCAGCACCTGCTCGGCGAGCGCATGCCAGGCCACGGCATCGTCCACCGTCAGGTGCAGCATGGTGTTCTCGGCCCACTCCTTCTGGTAATAGGCCTGCAGGTAGAAACGCATGTCGCCACGTTCCAGCAGCGCCAGGTTGGCGTCGGCATAGCCTTCGGTCCAGCCGAGCGCGGCGTAGAAGCGGCGCGACAGCGCGTAGTCCTTCGCCGGGATGAAGGGGCGGAGGTCGGTGGCATGGGGTTGGGGAGAGGTCATGTCAGGTCCCTTTCTCGGTCAGGCATTTGGCCATCAGGCGGGCACCCTCGGCCATGCGCGGGCCGGGCCGCACCAGCACGTCGGATTCGTCGGCGGTGAATACACAGACCCGGTTCTCGCGCAGCGCGCGCATGCCGGCCCAGCCGGGCCGCTGCGCCATGCCCAGCACATTGCGCTGGCCGATCATGATGATGTCGGGGTCGGCGCGCACCACGTATTCGGGGTTGATGCGCGGGAACGGGCCGAGGTCCGGCGTGATGACGTTTTGCACGCCCAGCCGCGCCATCAGCTCGCCGATGAAGGATTGCGGCCCCGCCGCGAACCCGCCCACACTCACCTCGTAGTACACCCGCAGCGGCTTCGTGCGCTTCGGCAGCGACTGCGCCACCGCCGACACGCCGGCGTCGATGGCGCGCCAGATGCGGCCGGCGTCGCGCACCTCCAGCAGCTCGCCGAGGCGGGCCATCACCTTCTGCGCGCTGGCCGCGCTCCTGGGCTCCATGGCCAGCACCTTCAGGCCCAGCGCCTCCAGCCGCAGCACGCCGCGCGAGCTGGTGGCCATCAGCACCACATCGGGTTTGAGCGCGACCACGGCTTCGATGTTGGGGTCGATGCCACCCCCTACCTGCGGCAGCGCCTTCACCTGCGCCGGGAAGTTGGAATAGCGGTCGATGCCCACCAGGCGGTGGCACTGGCCGAGTTCGCAGACGGTCTCGGTCAGCGACGGCAGCAGCGTGACGATGCGCTGCGGCGTCTTGTCGAAATGCACGGTCACACCGCGGTCGTCGGTGATATCGAGCGCCCAGACGGAAGTAGAAATGCTGGCCGCCCACAGCAGCGCCCACAGGATTTTCTTCATGCGGAATCTTTCAAAACCAGCGGCAGCCCGGCCGCCATCAGCGTGACACGGCGGCAGCGCTGTGCCACCGCCTGGTTCAGCCGGCCCAGTTCGTCGACAAAGGCGCGGACCTCGCGGCCCAGCGGAATCACGCCCAGGCCGATCTCGTTGCCGACCAGCACCAGCGGGCCAGGTGCACGCTGGATTGCTCCTAAAAACAGAGCTAACTCGTCAGTATCCACGATGGCCAGCGGCACATTGTTATCAGAATCTGCAGCGGGCATGCGCAGATTGGTGAGCCACAGCGTCAGGCAATCGACCACCAGCAGCGTGTCGGCGCGGCTGTGGGTGGTGATGGCCTGCGCGAGCCGCAGCGGTTCTTCCACCGTGGCCATGCCGGGCACGCGGGCCGCGCGGTCCTGCTGGTGGCGGGCGATGCGTTCGCGCATCTCGTCATCCCAGGGTTGCGCCGTGGCAATCAGCGTGGCCTTGTGCGCGGGCTCCGCTGCCAGCCAGCTGCGCGCCAGTTCCTCGGCGCGGCGCGACTTGCCGCTACGCTGGCCGCCGAGGATGAACTCGCTGTGCGAGATTGCCCCCACGCTTGCCACTTCGTGTGCTGCGCTGCCCCCCGAGGGGGCCGAGCCTTGCTTGGGGCGGCCCGGCGCTGCGGCGCCCAGCTCAGCCATGGGCTTTGCTCCAGTCCATCACGATGCGGTGCAACTGCGCCACGCCATCGGTCAGCGCCGCCGGCCCCGGCTGCAGGATGTCGGCCGACTTGATCTCGAACAGCTGCTGGTGCTTCACCGCCGGCACATCCTGCCAACCCGCCCGCGCCGCCACCTTCTCGGCGCGGAACTTCTTGCCGCACCAGGAGCCGATGATGATGTCGGGATTGCGGCGCACGATCTCGTCGCCACTGGCAATGATGCGGTTCTTGCCCAGCGACTCTTTCGCCAGCTCGGGGAAACAGTCGTCGCCACCGGCAATCCCCATCAGCTCCGACACCCAGGCAATCGCGCTGATGTGCGGCTCGTCCCATTCCTCGAAGAAGATGCGCGGGCGGCGTGGCAACGCGGCCGCTGCGTCCTGGATGGACATGAGCTGGTCGCGCATGCCGTTGACCAGGGCCAGCCCCTGCTCGGCCTGCCCCACCATGGCTGCCACCTGGTAGAGCATGGTGAAGATCTCGGCCACGCTGCGTTGGTTGAACACCGTCACCTGGATGCCGTGGCGGATCAGTGCCGACGCGATGTCGGCCTGCAGGTCGGAGAAGCCGAACACGCAGTCGGGCTGCAGCGCCAGGATCTTGTCGATCTTGGCGCTGAGGAAGGCGCTGACCTTGGGCTTCTCGTCGCGGGCGCGGCGTGGCCGCACGGTGTAACCCGAAATGCCCACGATGCGGTGCTCCTGGCCCAGCAGGTACAGCCACTCGGTGGTTTCCTCGGTCAGGCAGACGATGCGCTGCGGGCCGGTGGAAATGGGAAAGCGTTCGGCAGAGGTCATGCGGTGGGTGATTGCGGCAGGAACAAGCTTGCCACAGCCGCCGGGCTGGAAGGAAACCAGGCGTGGAAATAGCTTGCGGTGACCGGGCCCTGGCGGTACACCGCCTCGCCCGGGCTGTCGTGGCGGGCGCTGGTGGGCCGCGTGGTGCGGGCCGCCGGCAGCAGCGGTGTGTCGCAGGTCGAATAGTGGAAGGTGTGGCCGCGCAATGTGCCGTCCGGCAATGCCCATTGCTGCGGGCCGAGGGCGGCCAGCCGCGGCTGCATGCGCACCCAGCCCGGCAGCAGGCCCCACAGCGCATGGTGGTCCCCCTCGCGGGTGGTGAGCGCATCGAACAGCACCATCATGCCGCCACATTCGGCGTACAGGGCCCTACCCTGTGCCACATGGGCCTGCAGGCTGGCGCGCAGGTCGGCATTGGCCGCCAGCACCGCCGCATGCAGCTCCGGGTAGCCACCGGGCAGCCACACCGCATCGCACGGCGGCAGCGTGGCATCGGCCAGCGGCGAGAAAAAGACCACCTGCGCGCCGAGCGCATCCAGGCAGTCGAGGTTGGCCGGGTAGATGAAACAGAACGCGCTGTCGCGGGCAATGGCCACGGTTTTCCCGCGCAGCAGCGGCACAACGGCGGCAGCCGGCGCGGCCGGTGCGGCAAAGTCCACCGCATGGCGCTGCCAGTCGGCCGGGCTGCGCTGGCCCAGCGGCGTGGTGGCGAGGGCGTCGGCGGCGGCATCGAGCCGGGCCAGTGCATCGCCCACTTCGCTGGCCGCCACAAGGCCCAGGTGCCGCTCCGGCAGGCTGACGGCGGCGCTGCGCGGCAGTGCACCCAGCCAGTGGGTGGGCTCGCGCAGGCTGTCCTGCAACATGGCCGCATGGCGCTCGCCGGCCACGCGGTTGGCCAGCACCCCGGCCCACGGCAGGCCGGGCGCGTAGTGCTGCAGCCCGAAGGCCAGTGCGCCAAAGGTGCCGGCCATGGCCGAACCATCGACCACCGCCAGCACCGGTAAACCAAAGTGCCGCGCCAGATCGGCCGCACTGGGTTGCCCGTCGAACAGGCCCATCACACCTTCCACAATGACCAGGTCGGCCTCCTGCGCGGCCGCGAACAGGCGGGCCCGGCAATCGGCCTCGCCGGTCATCCACAGGTCGAGCGAATGCACCGGCCCGCCGCTGGCCAGCGCCAGCCAGTGCGGGTCGAGAAAATCCGGCCCGCACTTGAAGGCCCGGACCCGCCGGCCCGCCCGCGTGTGCAGCCGGGCCAGCGCCGACGCCACCGTGGTCTTGCCCTGGCCCGAGGCCGGGGCGGCAACCAGGATGGCGGGGCAGCGGGCAGCAGATGGCATGGCCATCAGCGCGGCTGGTACTTCAGCGTGACGTACACGCCGCGGCCGGGCTGGTTGTAGCCGTAGGCGGTGTAGTAGGTGCGGTCGGTCAGGTTGTTGATCTTGCCCTGCAGTTTCCACTCCTTGCCCAGCGGCACCTCGGCGTTCAGGTCCAGCGTGGCGAACGACGGCAGCGCCCGCGCCGGCGTGTTGGCGGCATCGTCGAAACGGTCGCCCACCTGGAGTGCGGTGGCACCCAGCTTCCAGGCGCCGAAATCGTAGTCGGCACCCAGCGTGAGCTGGTGCTCGGCGCGGCGCGGCAACTGCTTGCCGGTCAATTCGTTGCGGGGATCGAGCAGGTCCAGGATGGCATGCAGCTGCAGCTTGCCGAAGCCACCGTCATACGACACGGTCCAGCCTTCGATGCGGGCCTGCGGAACGTTTTGCGGCAGTGTGGTGTTGGTGATGAAGCCGCGGATCTTGTTGTCGAAACGCACCAGCTTGACCTGCTGGCCATCGGCGCTGTAGCTCAGGCCTACATCGGTATTGCGGCCGCGCTCGGGCTCCAGCAGCGGGTTGCCGAAGTTGGGGAAATACAGCTGGTTGTACGACGGTGCAACAAAGCTGGTGCCGTGCGACAGGTTGAAACGCCAGGCCGGCGCGAACTGGTAGCCGTAGCCGGCAAACCAGGTGTTGGCATCACCGAACTGCGAGTTGTGGTCGCGCCGCACATTGGCCTGCCAGCTGTGCGCGCCCTGGCTGCCATTGAGGCCGGCAAACACCGACGAGATGGTGCGCTCGGTTACCGGGTAGGCGGTGGTGCTGTCGACCTTCTGCACCCGGTGGTCCAGGCCCAGCACGGCCACGCCCCAGGCGGTGGTGATGTCGTTCTGCCAGCTCAGCTCGTTTTGCCGGGTATTGAAGGTGCTGGGGCTTGCGGCCACGACACTCGACGATTTGTCGGCGCTGGTGCCGGCACGCAGCTGGGTCTGCCAGCCTGGCAGTACCTGACCCTTGAGGCCCACGCTGAACACCTGGGTTTTCACTGCGGTGATGGCGTCGCGGCCGGGGCCGTCATCGAGGTGGACGTCGGCGTCGGACAGCAGCAGCGTGGTGTTCAGCGACCATTGCGAATTGAAGCGGTAGCCGAACGAACCGCTCAGCGCGTTCTGGTCGAAACCATCGCGATCGGGGTTGAAGTTGCCGAACTGCACATTGGGGTTGGTCGAGGAGAATCCCTTCTCGCGGGTTTTCTGCAGGCCCAGCGCATAGGTGGTGGTGCCATCACCGCCCGTGGTGCCGGCCGCAACCTGCTGGTAGCTCTCGCTGCCCAGCGTGACCGACGCGTAGGGGAAAGACCCCTGCCGGCCCTGGCGCGTGAAGATCTGCACCACGCCGCCCACGCCATCGCTGCCATACAGGGCCGAGCCCGGCCCCTTGAGCACCTCGATGCGCTCGATCATGTCGACCGGGATGTTGTCCAGGCTGGGTAGGCCTGCGGTGGCGGAACCGTAGCGCACACCATCGACCAGCAGGATGGTGTGGCGGCTTTCGGTGCCACGGATGAAGATGCTGGAGTTCTTGCCCAGGCCACCGTTGGAGCTCATCTGCACGCCGGCGTTGCGGGTCAGCAGCTCGGTCAGGCTGCGCGCGGTCGAGGCTTCGATTGCCTTGCGGTCGATCACCACCACATCGCTCACCAGCTCGTCCACCCGGGTGGCAGTGCGGGTGGCAGTGATCACGGTCTCGGACAGAGGCCGCTCGGAGGCCTGCGCAACGATCTCATCGGGCAGGCGGGTTTGCGCGAGAACGGGCATGGCAGCAGCCAGCGCCAGCGGGAGGGCGGCACGCCGCATCAAGGGGAACGAATTTTTCATGGAGAGGGAGCAAAGGCAAAAAGTCCTCACCGGCTTCCCCGCCGGTGCATGGACGTCACGGCCGCGCGCGCCAGGGCGCACGCAACCACCGTGTTGGCCGGTATCCGGGCTGGCGGAGCTCCTTTGCATCGCCTTCCCAGCGGCACACCTTGGAAGGTTGTGCAGCCAGTGGCCAGGATGAAAGGGGAGTGACGAACACTCGTCCGCTTACCGTTGCGGGGGCAGCGCAGGTTAGGCAGACCGTGTCGGGCCGGCCCCCCTGCTTCCCGTTGAACTGCAGCGCGTGAACCACACTGCGAGCACCAACCCGGTTATTTTAAAGGGCAAAATCCACCCAAACCCTAGAATGCAGCCGATATGCCGGAATCTTCGCAAATTGACCAGATCGCCGAACGCATCGAGCGCCTGCTGTTGCGCCACGAAGAATTGCAGCGCACCAACGCGCTGCTGTCGGCCCGGCTTGATGCGGTGACGCACGAACGCGACTCGCTGCAGTCGCGGCTGAACTCGGCCCGCCAGCGGGTCGAGGCGCTGCTGGAGCGGCTGCCCGAAGCCGACACGAAAGACGGCACATGAAACAGCTCGAAGTGCAGATCATGGGCCAGAGCTACCTGCTGGGCTGCCCCGAGGGCGGCGAAGGCCGGCTGCTCGAGGCGGTGGAACGGGTGGATACCGCCATGTGCAAGATCCGGGATGCCGGCAAGGTCAAGGCCCGCGACCGCATCGCCGTGTTGGCTGCGCTGAACCTGGCCTTTGACGTGCCACACGCGCCCGCTGCGGCTCCCGTGGTGGCGCCCCCACCCGCTGCGCCGGCTGCCAGCACCGCACGCGACCCGCGGCTGGATGCGCTGCTGCACCGTCTGGACGACGCGCTCGGCGACGACGGCCGCCTGCTGTAAAGCCACACCCATTGCGCAGACCTGGCCCTACAATGGTTTCGTCTGCGAAGCGGCCGGGCTTTATATTTCCTTGAACCAATGCTCTCTGAGCACGGGCTTGGTACATCGCAGGGCTGGTGTGAGCGTCTCGCGTCAGATGAACCCGAAGCCCTGCTGCCCTCGCCCACCTGAACCCCCGGTT
>DASWYJ010000115.1:0-7425 GCA_036405035.1 Burkholderiaceae bacterium | reverse complement strand
ATCGTGGTCGGTTCCATCGGCGGCATCTCGTCGGCGATGGGCGTGTTCGGCCTGTCGGTGCTGGTGGTGGTGATCTTCGGTGGGCTCGACAGCGTGCTGGGTGCGCTGGTGGGCGGCATCATCGTCGGCCTGGTGGAGGCGCTGACGGGCTTCTACCTCGGTGGCGAATACAAGATCCTGGCCACTTTCAGCCTGCTGGTGCTGATCCTGATGGTGCGCCCCTACGGCCTGTTCGGCACCCACGAAATCGAAAGACTGTAATGAGGATCGGTTCCGCCAAACAAAGCTACGCCGCCGACGCGGCGTTGTTCGACAGCCGCACCCAGCAGGCCTGGGCCGGCATTCTGGTCCTCGCACTGCTGGCATTCCCCTTCATGGCCAGCGAATACTGGCTGTACCTGGCCTGCCTGGTGGCGATCAACATCGCCAGCACCACCGGCCTGAACATCCTGACCGGCTACACCGGCCTGGTGAGCCTGGGCCAGGCCGCCTTCATGGGACTGGGCGCCTACACGGTGGCCATCCTGCAGACCCGCTACGGCTCGCCCTTCATCGTCAACCTGTTGGCGGGTGGTGTGGTGGCCATGCTGGCCGGCGTGGTGGTGGGGCTGCCGTCGCTGCGCGTCAAAGGGCTGTACCTGGCGATTGCCACCATCGCGGCCGGCGTCATCGCCCACTTCGTTTTCTCGCACTTCAGCAGCCTGACCGGTGGCAATGGCGGCCTGACCGTGCCGCCGGCCCAGTTTTTCGGCCAGGATCTGGACAACTCGTTCCGGCTGTACTGGGTGATCGTGCCGGTCACGGCGCTGATGCTGCTCGGCAATGCCAACCTTATCCGCACCCGCATCGGCCGGGCCTTCATTGCGATCCGCGACCGCGACATCTCGGCCGAGGTACTGGGCATCCCGCTGCTGCAATACAAGCTGCTGTCGTTCGCCATCTCGTCGTTCTACGCCGGCGTGGCGGGCGGGCTGTTCGCCTACTTCTTCCGCGTGGTCACGCCGGAAAGCTTTCCACTGCTGATGTCCATCTTCTTTCTGGCCGCCGTCATCGTGGGTGGCATGGGCACCATCCTGGGCAGTGTGCTGGGCGCGGTGTTCATGACGCTGGTGCCCGAGGTGCTGAAGATCGTCATGGCCTGGCTGCCGCTGGGCGACAAGGCGGCGCTGCTGCTGTCGCCGGTACGCACCATCGTGTTCGGTCTGATGATCGTGCTGTTCCTGATTTTCGAGCCCCATGGCCTGGCCGAGGTGTGGCGACGCATCCGCCGGCTGTTCCACCTGTGGCCTTTCCGTACCTGAGGCCCTTTTCCTTTCACCACAACCCGGAGACACACCATGACGATCCCCAAACGCTCCCTGTGTGCGGCCGCCCTGGCCGCCCTGTCCCTGCTGGCGGTTGCGCCGGCCGCGCTCGCGCAAAAGGCCGCCAAGCCGGCTGCCGCGCAGGAAGACATCGTGCTCGGTGCCTCGATGCCGCTGACCGGTGTGTTCGCGTTCGCGGGCATTGCCATCGACCAGGGCATCAAGGACTACCTGAGCATCCTGAACGACGCCGGGGGTGTGAAAGGCCGCAAGGTGCGCTATGTGGCGGAAGACACGGCCTACAAGGTCGACCAGTCCATGGCCACCTTCAAGAAGCTCACCAGCCAGAACAAGATCAGCCTGTACTACGCCGACTCCACCGCTTTCGTGAAGACCGTGAATCCGGAGCTGGAGCGCTCGGGCAACATCCTGATGACCGGCGCCTCCTTCGCCAAGGAAATCAGCAACGCCCAGAAGTACCCGATGCAGTTCATGATGGGCCCTGACTACAGCGAGATGGTCGGCATCCTGCTGCAGTACATCGCCAAGACCAAGCCGGGCGCCAAGGTCGCGCTGGTGTACTCCGACACCGAGTTCGGCCGCGACCCGGTCGAAGCCTTCCGCGTGGACACCAAGAAGCTGGGCCTGAACATCGCCACCGAGATCGTCACGCCGCCGGGCAGCGTGGACGTGTCGGCCGAGGTGGTCAAGCTGCGCCGCGCCGACCCCGACTTCACCATCTTCCACGGCTATGTGTCGGCCCCCATTCCCGAGTTCATCAACCAGGCCAAGGGCCTGGGCATGAAGACCCAGTTCATGGGCACCTTCTGGACCATGGACAAAACCACCGTGATGCGCATGGGCGCCAACGCCGACGGCTTCCTCGGTGTGATGCCCTACCGTTACTACGACGACACCGATGGCAAGGCCCCGATGCTGGACAAGATCCGCAAGATGCGCCCCGAGTACCAGACCACCGGCTACACCCAGGGCTTCCTGGCCGCCATGCTGCTCACCGAGGCCGCCAAGCGCACGCTGGACGCGGGCAACGAGCTCACCGGCAAGAACATGAAGATCGCGCTCAGCTCGATCCGCAATTTCGACACCGGTGGCCTGATCGGTGTGCCGCTGTCCATCAAGGGCAACTCCATCCCGATCGGCCGCATCTACAAGGCCGACTTCAAGGCCCAGAAAATGGTGCCCGCCTCCGACTGGATCAGCCTCCAGCAATGAACACGCCCCCCGAAGCGGCCTGCGGCCGCCTCCCCCCAGGGGGCGCCGCCAGCGGCCCGGCGAAGCCGGTTCCGCGGCAGCAGCTGCGCGAAGACAACCCATTGTGAGCGCCATGCCACCCGAAGAATTGATCCTGCAAGTCAACAACATCGAGGTCGTCTACAACAAGGCGATCCAGGTGCTGCGGGGGCTGTCCTTGTCCGTGCCGCGCGGCCAGATCGTGGCGCTGCTGGGCAGCAACGGGGCCGGCAAGTCGACCACGCTGAAAGCCATTTCCAACCTGCTGGCACTGCAGGATGGCGAGATGACCCGCGGCGACGTGCGCTTCGACGGCGCCGACACCCGGGGCCTGGCGCCGCACGCGCTGGTGCGCGCCGGCGTCTTCCATGTGATGGAAGGCCGCCATGTGTTTGAAGACCTGACCATCGAAGAAAACCTGCTGGCCGCCACCTATGCGCTGACCGGCAAGAAGGCCGGCAACGCCAACTTCGACCAGGTTTACGAGTATTTCCCCCGCCTGCACGAGCGGCGCAAAGGCCTGGCAGGTTATCTGTCGGGCGGCGAGCAGCAGATGCTGGCGATTGGCCGCGCGCTGATCGCCGAGCCCCAGCTGATATTGCTCGACGAGCCCTCGCTGGGTCTGTCGCCGGTGCTGGTGGAAACCATTTTCGAGATCATTGCCCGTATCAACGCCGAGCGTGGCGTGTCCATGCTGCTGGTGGAGCAGAACGCGTCCATTGCGCTGGCGGTGGCGCACTACGGCTACATCATGGAAACCGGCAAGGTGGTGATCGACAACACTGCCGAAAAACTGGCCGCCGACCCCGACGTGCGCGAGTTCTACCTCGGCGTGGGCAGTGAAGGCGGCGCCAAGAGCTTCAAGGAGCTCAAACACTACAAGCGCCGCAAGCGCTGGCTGTCCTGAAAGCGCGGCGATGACCGAACTGTCTTACTCCCTGACCCTGCCGCAGGTGCTGCGCCACCAGGCGCAGACGCGCACCGACGCGGTGGCCATCCGCCAGAAGGAGCATGGCATCTGGAAGCCACTGCGCTGGGCCGACTACCACCAGCGCGCCCGCCATGTGGGCCTGGGCCTGCGCGCCGCGGGCCTGTCCGATGGCGGCCACGTGGGCGTGTTGTCGGAAAACCGGGTGGAATGGGTACTGACGCAGCTGGGCGCCGGCCTGGTCGGCGGCGTCACCGTGGGCGTCTACCCCACCAGCCCGACCAATGAGATCGCCTACGTGCTGGCCCATGCCGACGCCGAGGTCGTGGTCTGCGAAGACCAGGAGCAGTCGGACAAGGTGCTGGAGGCACGCGCCCAGTTGCCGCGGCTGAAGAAGATCGTGGTCATCGAGAAAAAAGGCCTGGACGACACCCGGGCCACCGCGCCCGATCTGGTAATCGGTTTTGCCGAACTCGAGGCGCTGGGCCAGGCCTCGGCGGAAGACGCGCTCATCGACCAGGTGCTGGCCCGCCAGACGCTGGACGACACCGCGCTCATCATCTACACCTCCGGCTCCACCGGCAAGCCCAAGGGGGCAATGATCTCCTACGGCAACGTGGCCGCGATGGCGCCCGGCGTCATCGAACGCCTGGGCCTGTCGGCCGCCACCTCGCATTTGTCCTATCTGCCGCTGTGCCACGTGGCCGAGCAGATGCTGACCACCTTTGTGCCGCTCGACCTGGGCTCAAGGGTGGACTTTGGCGAATCCATCCGCACCGTGCAGGAAGACCTGCGCGAGGTGGCGCCCACCATGTTCCTGGGCGTGCCCCGCATCTGGGAAAAACTGCACTCGGCCATTGCCATCAAGATGCACGAGTCGGGCGGGCTGCGGCAGCGGCTGTTTGAGGCTGGCCTGAAAGCCTGTGCACCGTTTGCCCACAAGGCGGCGCACCAGCGCAGCCTGGGTGAAAAACTGACCTTCGGTTTCTACTATGGCCTGATCTTCCGCGCACTGCAGAACTTCATCGGCCTGCGCCGGGTGGGTGTGGCGCTGACCGGCGCCGCACCCATCTCGCCGGCCATCGTGCAGTTCTTCCGCACGCTGGGCGTGCCGCTGGTGGAGGTGTATGGCATGACCGAATCCAGCGGCATGGTGCTGGGTCAGCGACCGGACCAGGTGCGCTTTGGCACCGTGGGTGTGCCCACGCTGGGCGTGGAGCACCGGCTGTCCGAGGTGGGCGAGCTGCAGATCCGCGGTGGCGTGGTGTTCAAGGGCTATTACAAGAACCCCGAGGCCACGGCCGGCAGCATCGTCAACGGCTGGCTGCACACCGGGGATGTGGTGGCCGAGCAGGACGGCCAGCTGCGCATCGTCGACCGGCTCAAAGACATCATGATCACGGCCGGCGGCAAGAACCTCACGCCGTCGGAGATCGAGAACACGATGAAGACCAGCCACTTCATCAAGGAATGCGTGATCGTCGCCGATGCCCGCAAGTTCGTGGGCGCGCTGATCCAGATCGACTACGAGGCCGTGGCCCAGTGGGCCGAAACCCGCAACCTGTCCTTCACCCATTTCCGCTCGCTGGTCGAAACGCCCGAGGTGCGCGAGCTGGTACAGGCCGAGCTGGACAAGGGAAACGCTAAACTGGCCGAGGTGGCCCGCATCCGCCGCTTCCACCTGCTGACCAAGGAACTGGACCACGACGACGGCGAAGTCACCGCCACCATGAAGGTGCGCCGTGCCAGCATCTACAAGACCTATGCCGCCGAGATCGAGGCCCTCTACCGCTGAACCTGCGGCGCCCCTGCCGCAGGAAAAATCCGCTCCCGGTGTGGTATCGCCATGGGAACAGCCCAATGAACGGGCCCGCCTGCGCGCCAGCAAGCGCGAGGCGGTGCTGCGGGTGGCTGCGCAGATCTTCAATGAAAAAGGCTTTCACGCCACCTCGCTCGACGAAGTGGCCGAGCGGCTGCACATCAGCAAGCCCACGCTGTACTACTACGTCAAGAGCAAGGACGAGATCCTCTTCGAGTGCGTCAATATCGGCCTGCAGCTGCTGCAGGATGCCATTGAAAAAGTGGGCGCCAGCGGCGGCAGCGCGCTCGACAAGCTGATGGCTGGAATGCGGCAGTATGTGGGCATCGTCACCATGGATTTCGGCATGTGTGTGATCCGCGTCGGCGAAGACCCGCTGCCGCAGGAAGGCCGGCGCGAGCTGCGCCGCGTCAAGGCCGCGCTGGACAAGGAGTTCCGCGAGCTGATCCGCCAGGGCATTGCCGAAGGCAGCATCGCCCCCTGTGACCCCAAGATTGCCGCCTTCACGCTGGCCGGCGCACTGAGCTGGATCGGCCGCTGGTACCAGCCCGGTGGCAGCCTGCAGCCCGATGAAATTGCCGACCAGTGCACCGCGCTGCTGATCAACGGGCTGCGCCAGGGCCCTGCCGTCGCGCTGCCGCGCACCACCCACGCCTGATGGCCGGCCACCGCGGCTGACCACGTATCGCCCATCCAACGGAGAACCGAATGACCCCCAGCGATTCCGACCTTGTTTTGCTCACGCGCCAGGGCGCCGTAGCCCATGTGCAGTTCAACCGCCCGCAGCAGCTCAACACGCTGGACATTCCCACCGCGCAGGCCTTCCTGCAGACCTGTCGCAACATCGCGGCCGACAGCACGGTGCGCGCCGTGGTGCTCAGTGGCGCCGGGCGTGGTTTTGGTGCCGGCGGCGACCTGTCGAGCTTTCGCACCAACGCCACCGCGAATGCCGAGGCCGTGATCGGTGCCATGCACGAGGCCGTGAAAATCCTCACCGCGCTGAACGCACCCGTGATCGCCCAGCTGCACGGCGTGGTGGCGGGTGGCAGCCTGAGCCTGGCGCTGGCCTGCGACCTGGCGATTGCCGCCGAAGGCACCAAATTCAATCTTGCCTATGTGAATGTGGCGGCCAACTGCGACGTGTCGGGTTCCTGGCATTTGCCCCGCGTGGTGGGCCTGCGCAATGCGATGCAGATCGCGCTGCTGGGCGAAACCTTCCTGGCCGACGAGGCGCTGCGGCTCGGGCTGGTCAACCGCGTGGTACCGGCCGAGCGGCTGGCCGACGAGGTGGCTGCGCTGGCCGGGCGGCTGGCCAACGGCCCCACGCTGGCCATCGGCAAGCTGAAGCGGCTGCTGCGCGCCTCCTTCGACAACGACCTGCCGACCCAGCTCGACTTGGAGCGCGACGCCTTCAGCGCCAGCACCCGTACCAGCGATTTCGCCGAGGCGCTGGACGCCTTCCTGGGCAAACGGCCCCCGGTGTTCCGGGGCGCCTGACCGCACAGGAGCGGCCTGGAAAGGGTACAACGGCCCCCAGCAGGCCCTCCAGGCTGAAATCGGAGCAAAAAACGCCTGTGGCCAGCGTCAAATCTCAATAGTTAACTATATTTTAAATAGCAAACAACCATGCCACTGGAACGCAATCAACCCGCTGGCGCAGGGGGTGCGACTTCAGGCGGTGTCCAGCCGCCACCCAGCGCCTTGTACAGCGCCACCTGGTTCTGCAGCTGCAGCAGCCGGGTCTGCAGCACCGCCTGCTGGGCGGTGAACAGCGCACGCTGCGCGTCGAGCTGGTCGAGCGAGTTGGCCACGCCGTTGCGGTAGCGCAGGTCCACCAGCCGGAAGCGCGCGGATTCGGCATCGGTCTGGGCCTGCTGCGCGCGCATCTGGTCGGCCAGCGCGGCACGGCCGCCCAGCGCATCCGCCACCTCGCGGAAAGCGCTCTGGATGGCCTTTTCATACTGGGCCACCGCCATGTCGCGGTTCACGTTGGCCACATCGAGCCCGGCCTGGTTGCGCCCGGCGTCGAACAGGGGCAGCACCAGCTGCGGCGCGAAAGTCCAGCCGAAGGAGCCGCTCTCGAACAGGCCGGAGAGGTGGCTGCTGGCCGTGCCCACACCGGC
>DASWYJ010000114.1:0-2377 GCA_036405035.1 Burkholderiaceae bacterium | reverse complement strand
TTTTGTAGCGGTTGCGCCAGGAGTCGCCGGCCCGCGGGTTCTTCTCGATGATGATGGTGGGCACCCCCAGCCGGCGCAGCCGCGCCCCCAGCGCAATGCCGCCCTGCCCGCCGCCGATGATGACCACATAGGGCTGCTCGGTGAACCCCAGGGTCTGGGCTTCTTCCTCGCGTTTTTCCAGCCAGTTCTTGCGGCCCTTGTGCACGCCGTGCTCAGCCCCCTTGATGCGGCGCGTGCCCTTGTTTTCCTCGAAACCTTTCAGCTCCACCATGGTGGTCAGCAGGGTCCAGGCCTTGCCGCCCCGCAGCCGCACATGGCCGCGGCCACGCGCCACCGCCGTCTCGAAGGTGAACCAGGCGTCGACCACGCCATCGGCCTCGGTGGCCTCGCCTTCCAGCGCGATCTGGCTGGGCCGGGTCTCGGCCAGCCGGGCCAGCAGCATGTTGCAGATGGCGTCCTTGCCTTCCTGCGTCTTCAGGTTCCAGGTGAAGGCGACCAGGTCGCGCCAGTAGCAGTCGTCCTCGAAGAGGTCGAGGGTGACGTCGATGTCTTGCCGCGCCAGGGCTGCACCGAAGGCGCCCAGCCAGGCCTGGGCCTGGTCGGTGGGGGTGGTGTTGCTCACTTGTGTTGTCTCCGTAGGTGTGCGCGCCGGCCGCCACGCGGGCCGACGCTGGCCTGCATCACTCAAGATGTGTGCCGCTGCACCAGCGTCCCCCGAAAAGACGCTAAGCCGTTGTCAACATTGGAGTTTTTAAGACGGCAGACCACGCCACCGGGAGGCGGCCGGTGCGTGCACCCGTCACAAGGTGGCAGCTGTCACACCCCCGGTGTGACAGTGCACAGCCCCGCTCAGGCCAGGTCGTCCTGCTGGTTGGGCGAGGCAATGCCCCAGCGCTTCATGCGGCGGTACAGCGTCATGCGCGACACGCCTTGCTGGCGTGCCACGGCGGTGACGTTCCAGCGGGCGGCCCGCAGTTGCTGCAGCAGCAAAGCCACTTCGCTTGTCGCCTCGTCGACGGGTGCGGCCGGCGCCCGGGGCGAGGGCTGGGCCTGCAGGCTGTCGGGCAGGTCGGCCCGGGTGATCACACCCTGGGTGCAGACGGCGCGGGCGTATTCGGTCACGTTGCGCAGCTCGCGCAAATTGCCCGGCCAGCGGTGGGCCAGCAGCCAGGCCCTGGCCTCGGCCGACAGCTCGGGCACGGCACCGGGCTGCGGCCAGCCCTGGCGCAACAGCCGGTCCAGCAGCCAGCCGAGGTCGCTGCGTTCGCGCAGCGGCGGCAGCACGATGTGGGCGCCGTTGAGCCGGTAGTAGAGGTCGTCGCGGAAGCGCCCTTCGCGCACCAGCGCCTCGAGGTTGCAATGGGTGGCGGCAATCACGCGGATGTTGACCGCCACCGGGCGGGTGGCACCGATGGGCAGCACCTCACGCTCGGCCAGCACGCGCAGCAGCCGGGCTTGCAGCGCGCGCGGCATGTCGCCGATCTCGTCAAGGACCAGCGTGCCACCATCGGCCTCCTGGATCAGGCCGCGTTTGCCCTTGGGGCCGGCCCCGGAAAAACTGCCCGGCAGGTGGCCGAACAATTCGCTCTCGATCAGCGACTCGGGAATGGCCGCGCAGTTGACCGCCACAAAGGGCTGGCGCCGGCGCTCGCTGCTCTCGTGCAAGGCCTTGGCAAAGTACTCCTTGCCGGTGCCGGTCTCGCCGGTGAGCAGCATGCTGACCGGCGAATTGACCAGGCGTGCCGCCCGCTCGATCTGCCGGTCCAGCGCCGCGTCTCCGCCGGACAAGGCGGCCAGCGGTGCCGGCAGCCGGTGCTCCGGGGCCTGCTGCGGCGCCGCAGCCCGGCGCAGCGGCGGCGGTGCGGCCAGCATGAACAGCAGCCGGGCGCTGCCGCTCAGCACAATGGCGCGCTGGTCGGCCGCGCGCGAGGACACAAAGCGCCCCAGGTCGTTGACCGATGCACTGAACAGCCGCTCGAAAGGCTGGCCCAGCACCGACCGGCCACCGAAGGCGGCCTCCAACAGCAGCTGGGCGCGGCGGTTGTGGCCGATCAGCCGGCCGGCGGCGTCCACCGCCAGCAGGTACTCGGGATTGACGTCGAGGAACTGCGGTGCGCCGCTCAGGCGCAGGATCCAGTCGTGCCGGAAGCGGTGCAGGAAACTGGCGTTCTCCACATGGCCGGCATAGACCTTGACGAGCTGCAGCGCCAGGTGCTGGCTCTCCTTGGCGCTGGGTGAGGTCAGCGCCGAGATGTCGAGCACCGCGTCGAGCTGGCCCAGCGCGTCATAGACCGGCGCGCTGGTGCAGGTGAGCGGGATGTGGGTGGCGTCGAAATGGTCGTCGAGGTGCACGGTGAGGGCCTGGCCGGTGGCGATG
>DASWYJ010000113.1:0-7901 GCA_036405035.1 Burkholderiaceae bacterium | reverse complement strand
ATGTAGCCGTGCTGCTGCCAGTCGGCATCGAAACCGGGCGACTTCGCCGGAATGGCGATGTAGCGGGTGAGCTGGCGCACGATGTCGCCCTGCCACTGCGCGTCGATATCGGCCTGCAGGCGGGCGGTGTCCAGCAGCGGGGACGGAATTTCACGGTGCAGTGGTGCGTTCATGGCGGGTGCCTTGGCGTGGGCCTGGTGGGGGTTCGGGGGGCTTTCCGGCACTGTAGCGGCTGCGGCGCCGGCCGTGCAAGCGCGGCCGGCTTGTCCCTCATTGCGCAGCGGGTGTGGTGGCGCCAGCCTGCGGCGCGCCGGCGGGCGCCAGGTTCTGCCGCAGGAAGTCGAATTGCTGGGTGTAGCTGTCGAGCAGGTTGGTCAGGCCCATGAAGCCGTGGCCCTCGCCGTAGGCGGCGATCCAGCGCGGCTCGTTCTGCTGGGCGCGCAGCGCGGCCCGCATCAGCTCCATCTGCTCGATCGGCACGCGCCGGTCGTCCACGCTGCCGTAGAGCATGACCTTGCCACGGATGCGGTGCGCCTGCCGTGCCGGCGACACCGCATGCAGCGCCGCCGCGTCGCGTGCCGGATCGCCGACCATTTCGGTCCAGTGCAGCCGCGATTCGGCGTTCCGGGAAATGTCGCTCCAGCCCGAGGTGATCAGTTTCTCGAGGTCGGTCACTGGCAGGCCGGCGATGGCACAGCGGTATTTGTCCGGCGTTTTCACCAGGCCCATCAGCGCCGCATAGCCGCCATAGCTGGCGCCGGCCAGGCAGATGCGCGCCGGGTCGGCGAGGCCCTGCGCCACGGCCCAGTCGGTGGCGTCTTCGATGTCGTCCTGCATGGCGCGGCCGAACTGTCCGCGCGACGCCTGGTAGATGGTGCGGCCCAGGCCGGTGGTGCCGCGGAAGTTGGGGATCACCACCGCGAAGCCCTGCGCGGCCAGCATCTGCGCCTCGCGGAACAGCACCGTGCCGGGCCCCCAGGGCAGCGGCTGCGTCCAGGGTCCGCCGTGGAGGAGCAGCACGGTCGGCAGGCGTTCGCCGGGCTTGCGCCGGTGCGGCGCGAACCAGTACGAGGGCATCTGCAGCCCGTCGCGGGTGGTGTAGGTGAACGGTGTCATCGCGACCAGCTGGCCGTTGTTGGTCCAGGGCGCCGAGACAAACAGCGCCTCCAGCCGGCCGGTCTGTTCGTCGAGCAGGTGCCAGCGCAGCGGCTTGCGGTCGGAGTACGAGGCCACCAGCGTGCGGGTGCCGTCGGGCGCCCGCGCGAAGCTGTTGGCCAGCCCCGGCAGCGCACCGTCGATCAGCGCCTGCAGGCGCTGGTGCAGGTCGTCCAGCCACAGCGTGGTGGGCGGGCTGGTGTCGACACGGAAACCCACCACGTCGCTGCCGCTGGCGTCCAGCAGCATGTCGTCGACCGGGTCACCCGCAGCGTCAGCACCCAGGTCGCGCGTCGGGTGTTCGGCCAGCAGCGCCTGCCGCTCGCGGGTCTGGGTGTCGTAGCGGTAGACCGCCATGGTCTCGCGCCCGGCGTTGGACGCCACCAGCAGGTGCCGGTTGTCGGATTCCACGTGCAGCGGCACCGCCATGTCGCCCTTGACGCGGTTGCTGCGCCACAGCTCCGTCCAGGGGGCGGTGGGCGACGCGCGCCACCAGGTCACCAGCTCGGTCGTGCCTTCGGGTGCGGAAACGGCCACGCGCGGCACGCCGTCGCGGCCAAGCAGCCAGCCCTGTGTGCGGGGCGGGCGCTGCGCGGTCAGGTGGGTGCGCGCGCCGCTCACCACGTGAACGCGGTACAGGTCGTAGCTGTTGCGGTCGCGGTCGTCGCCGGCCACGATGATCTCGTCGCTCTGCCCCTGCGGGATGCTGGCCACACTGAAGCTCACCAGGCGTTTGGCGCCGCTGAGGATCTGGTCCTGGAACGTGGGAAACAGCCGGCGCTGGCCGCTGCCATCGCGGTTCACCACGAAGATTCCGCCGGTGTTGAAGCGCCGCGTCAGGGCCAGGCCCCGGCGGTCCATCGTGAAAACGATCCGGTCATTGCCGATCCACTGCGCCGCACCGATGTCGGCGCCCGGGATCGCGATGCGTGTGAGCGGCGTGCGGGTGTCCACGTCGATGACCGAGAGCTGAATGTGGCCGTGGACCGGCACCAGCACCGCCAGGAAACGGCCATTTTCCGAGAGCTGCGGCTCGGCGAAATCGGGGGCGGTCAGCATGCTGCGCAGGCTCAGCGGCTGCGCGGCGGCCGGGGGTCCGGCCCCCAGCAGGTACGCCGCAAACAGTGCGGCGCGCAGGATGTTCCAGAGAATGGAGATGGGTGCAGCACGCATGGCCGGAGGGGGCAAAGTGCCAAGCGTATCAAAGCGCCCGCGCCGTGGCACGGGTCAATCACCCAACCTCCGGGACATGGCGGCGACGCCATGCCCGCCAGGTTCAGTAGCGGTAGGGATTGCCGGGCCGGCGGTCGTAGCGGTTGGGCACGCCGTCGCGGTCGCGGTCACGGTAGGCGCGCGGGCCGGGGCCCCCGCCGTCGTAGCCGGGCTGCGAGTGGTAGTGCCGTCCACCGCCGTGCGGGTAGACCACACAGCCGGACAACACCGTGGCGGCCAGCACGGCCCCTACCAGAACAAGTCGTTTCATATGCTGCTCCTCAACAGGAAATCGGAGAAGGCCATTGCACCAGCCGGGCATGTCGGGCGCATGTGGCTGTACCGGTGCGCCGGTAAAGCCCGTTACAGGATGTTCGCGGGCGGCGCAGCGCGGGGTGGGGTGGCGCCGTCCCAGGCGCTGTCGGTCAGCACGTCGGTCAGCGCGCCGATCAGGTCGGCCTGCGCCACCATGCCCTGGTACACGCCGCGCGCATCGACCACCGGCAGGTGGCGGTGGCCGCTGCTGGCGAACAGCGGCACCAGGTCGAGCGCGTGGGCGCTGGCCTGCGCGCAGACCGGGCGCTCCTGCATGATCTGCCCCACCACTTCGGGGCGTTCGCTGTGACTCAGCCCGGAGGCGCGCAGGCGGCGGCGCAGGCGGTCGGCAAAGCCTTCGTGCACGTCCAGATCGGCCAGCCGCAAAAAGTCGGCCCGGGTGATGATGCCGATCACGCGCTGGAAGCGGTTCACCACTGCCAGCGCCTTGAAGCCGCCGGGCCGCATCAGCGCCCAGGCCTCGGCCAGCGGGGTGCCGAATTCCACCGTGGGCACATCGGCCCGCGCCACCGCGCCGGCCAGCCGTACGCCCAGCCGGCGCCGGTGCGCCTGCAACTCGGCCTCGTGCAGCAGGTCTTCCAGTTCGTCGCGGGCCATGTCGATCAGGCCGTTGTGGCGTGCCAGCACCGCATCGAGGTCGTTGCTGGTGAAACCCGGCCGCGCCGGCCCCGCCACGGCCGCGGGCGTGCTCTGGCGGTGGGGGTAGGGGTGGCGGGTGAACGTGTTGTAGACCACGCCGAAGGCGGTGAGGGCCAGCGCATTCAGCAGCACCGGCTCGTATGCGAAGGCATAGCCCATCGGCGCCAGTGCGGGCGCGGCCAGCACCGCCGTGAGTGCTGCCGCACCGCCGGGCGGGTGCAGGCAGCGCAGCGCAAACATCACCGCAATGGCGCCGGCCACCGCGCAGGCGGCGGCCACGGCCGGGTGCGGAATGGCCTGGGCGCAGGCCACGCCCACCAGCGCCGAAAGCGTATTGCCACCCACCACGGCCCAGGGCTGGGCCAGCGGGCTGGCCGGCACGCCGAATACCAGCACCGCCGAGGCACCCATGGGCGCTACCAGCCACGGCACGGCCTCGACCGGCAGCAGCGCATGGCATAGCAGCGCGGTGAGCAGGATGCCCAGCAGCGCACCGCCCACCACACGCACCCGTTCGCGCAGGTTGGTCGTGGGCGGGGCGGGCCGCCAGACCGACCAGAGGGCGGCGAGGCGCTGGCGCCAGGAAACGGGGCGGGCGGGCATCGGGCGATTATCCCGGCGCCGCCGCCTGGGGGGCGGGCTCAGCCGCGCAGGCGGCGCAGGCTGTGCGAGGGCAGCTCGCCAAAGCGCTGCTGGTAGGCGCTGGCGAAGATGCCCTGGTTGACATAGCCCCAGCCGCTGATCACCGAGCACACGGTGGCGCCGGGCGGTGCCGCCAGCAGGTCGGCCCGCACGCCCTGCAGGCGCAGCTCGCGCAGGTAGCTGATCGGCGACTGGTTGCGGAACGAGCGGAACGCGCTGGTCAGGCCGCGCACGCTCACGCCCACCGCCCGGCGATCTCGGTCAGCGTGGGGGCGAAGCGCGCGTTGTCGCGCATGTATTCCTCGGCCTGCCGGACGAAGCGCGGGGCGAGTGTGCCGGCGCGCTGGAATGCGGCGTCGCCGAAATGCTGGCTCCACTGCGTCAGCAGGTTCATGCCGAGCATTTCCTCCATGTGCTTGCCCAGCGGGCCGTGCGCGATCTGGTCGGGCATTTCGGCGATGCAGCGGGCGCAGTATTCGAGCAGCGCGAGCCAGCTGGAGCCCGGGCCGCCGAACTTGAACTTGAGCTTCCACATCCCGTCGGGGGCCGGCAGGCCGTGCCAGCGCTCGTACAGGTCGGCGAGCAGCTGGTGCGGAAAACTCAGGTTGAGCTGGATGTGGTCGTGGTCGGCCATGACCGCGTAGCCGGTGCGGCTCACGTCCACCAGAAAACTCTCGCCGGCGCCGGTCCACACGCTGCCGTCGTGCTCCACGTTGCCGTGGATGGTGTTCATGACGATGCCCCGGCCGCATTCCGGGGCGAAATCGTCCAGCCACACCCCTGTGCCATAGCGGAAGCGGCTGAGTGTGAAGCCGCCGATGTCGAAGGTGTAGTGGAAGGAATTGGGCTTGTGCACCGTGCCCAGGGGCCGGACGCGGAAGGGCATGTACACCGAGTCGGTGCTGGCGGCGATCTCGTCCCAGTCGCACGACTCCAGCACCCGGTGGCGCTGGGTGGGGACGCCCTGGGCGTCCAGCAGCAAAGCGTTTTGCAGCGAATGCAGCACGGTGGCCTCTTGCGTGTCCATTCAAACGGGGATGGGCGCCCACGCTACACGAAATCCGGATGCCGGAGCCTGCGGATCAACCCTGTAGCGGCCATTTCCAGGAATCCTGCAGCCCGGCCCGGGGACTCCGAACACTGAACAAATGGGCCGGGCCACAGGAACCGTCAGAACCGGTTGCCGCCGCCGGCCGTGCAGTTGCTGATGGGCGCCTTGCCGGCAAACCGGTCGGCCAGGAACTGCACACCGCCCGGTGCGCCCAGGAAGATGCCGGCCATGTGCTCGTAGGGGCCAGAGCGGAACTCCACCGTGGCGCCCTGCGCGCACCAGCTGTTGCGCAGCCGTTCGCCGAACTGGTAGGGCACGATGTTGTCGAGCTGGCCGTGGTAGACGTACATCGGCACGCGCGGTGCGATGGTGCCGAGCAGTTGCTCCTTCAGCCGGGCGCGGAACTGCGGCAGCTGCGCGAAGTCGGGCGAGGTCACGTCCGAGGAGCGCAGGCCGGGGTAGGCCAGCAGCTCCTGGTACACGCACTGGGTGCGCGCGGCCTCGAACAGCTTCTTCGCCTGGTCGTTCTTGACGTAGTTCTTCAGGTTCAGCTCGGGGTAGGCGTTGTCGTAGCCCACCATGATGGCCAGCAGCACACCGGAGTTGATCAGGCCGCCCTGGTTGAAGAAGTCCACCAGGTCGTTCATGTCCGTGACCACGCCGCCGGCGACGACACCCTTCATGTTCAGTTCGGGCGCGTAGGTGGGCTGCAGCTGCGCGGCCCAGGCGGCGGCCTGGCCACCCTGCGAGTAGCCGGTCAGGCCGATCATGCTGTCGGCCTTGGAGGCACCGGTGTTGGGCAGGTTCAGCGCGGCGCGGATCACGTCCAGCCCCGCCATGCCTTCGGGCCGGCCCACCAGGTAGGGCTCGGGTACCTTGGTGCCGCCGCCGATGTAGTCGGTCACGGCGACCACGTAGCCGCGCAGCAGCAACTGGTGGTATTCGGCCACCGAGTAGTCCACCATCAGCGGCGAGATGGTGGCGATGTTGAAGCCCTGCGACGGCGCGCAGTGGTCGCCCATGCCGCGCGTGCCGGGCGTGATGCCGACCACCGGGCGCGCCTTGTAACGCGGCCCGCCCACCGGAACGCCGATGTTGGCGCCCAGCAGTTCACCCACCACCGGCAGCGTGGGCAGCGGGCCCTGCACGGTCAGCGGCAGATTGACCAGGCCGCTCAGGTCCAGCCGGGGCACCAGCACCGTGCCGGTGACCGGCACCAGCTTGCCGTTGTGGTCGGTCGAGACGTACATCACCTGCGTCACGGTGGCTTCCGGGTACAGCGGAGCCAGCACGGTGCGGCTCTTCAGGATGTCGCCCGGCTTCTTGCCGGCGGTGGACACGCCGTTGACGTCGTAGAACGGGTCGTTGCGGCCGCCGTACAGCACTTTCTGCAGCGTGGTCAGCAGGTCGCCGTTGAGCAGCCCGGTCACCGGCGTCAGGCTGGGCAGGCCGCCCAGGGCGAGCGGGCCGCCGCTGACGGATGCATTGGCCGATGCGCCGGGCGTGCTGCCGGTCAGCGAGAGCTGGGCACCGGCCGGTGCGCTCAGCACCGCGGCCGATGCCGCGATCAGCAATCCGGCCAGCCTGCCCAGGCGGCCGAGTGAAGAGGTGGTTTTCACGGAAATGTCTCCTTTTGTTTGCAATGGCGGTTCGCCGTGGCACGGTCGCGAAACCGGGCCGCAGCGGGCGATTGCATCGTAGGAGCCGGGGTCTGGCGGCACCGCTTCCGGATGGCAGCGGGCTGTCTCCCGCTGGCTGAAATGTTGACTATTTCCTTACAACCGAAGCCGGTGGCCATGTGCGGCCAAGTGGCGGCGGCAGGGCGGTGTCAGGGCGCGTCCACCCACGCCAGCCGGCCCTGGCCGGCCTCGTTCAGGCGTGCCACCAGCGCCGCGGCGGCGCTGGCGGGCAGGCGGAACGTCAGCGTCACCAGGCTGCCGTGGGTGGCGGTGAGCAGGGTCGCGCCAGCGGCGTCCAGCTCGCGGCGCAGCAGGCCTTCGAGCGCATAGGGCACGGCGCAGGCCAGCGTGTCCATGCGTTCGCGGGGGATGCGGGTGGCCTGCAGCAGCGCCTGCGCCACGGCATCGGTGTAGGCGCGCACCAGCCCGCCGGCGCCGAGCGGGGTGCCGCCGTAGTAGCGCACCACGGTGGCCAGCACACCTTCCAGATCCTGGTGGCGCAGCACGTCCAGCATGGGGCGGCCGGCGGTGCCGCTGGGTTCGCCGTCGTCCACCGCGGCCGACTGGCCGCCGGCCATCAGGGCCCAGCAGACATGGGTGGCCTGCGGGTGCGCGCGGCGCAGGGCGGCCACCACCGCCTGCGCGGCCGTCCGGTCGGCCACCGGCTGCACGCAGCCGATGAAGCGGCTCTTGCGCAGCAGCAGCGCGCTGTGCACCGGCGCGGCAATGGAAAAGGGCATTTTTGCCGTGTTTTGGTGCTGTGGCCAGCGTGTTTGCTGATGTTTTAGCTATTGAATAAGTAGCGATCAGCGGGCACCTGGCCGCCATGGCGCGAGCCAGCCCAGCCCGTCGCGGGTGGCGTTGGGCACGGTGCCCCGGCGTGGGCGGTATTCGCAGCCCACCCAGCCGGTGTAGCCCAGGCTGTCGATCAGTTCGAACAGATAGGGGTAGTGCAGCTCGCCGCCGTCGGGCTCGTTGCGCTCGGGCACGCTGGCAATCTGCAGGTGGGCCAGGTTGCCGGTGGGCAGGTACTTGCGCAGCTTCATGGCCACGTCGCCCTCGACGATCTGGCAGTGGTACAGGTCCATCTGCACCTGGAGGTTGTCCTCGCCCACCAGCTGCACGATCTCATGCGCATGGTCCTGGCGGTTCAGGAAAAAACCCGGGATGTCGCGCGTGTTGATCGG
>DASWYJ010000112.1:0-9937 GCA_036405035.1 Burkholderiaceae bacterium | reverse complement strand
TTGCGGCGAAAGACAAGACGGTCGGGTTGCGACGCCAAAGCATCAAAAGCATACCCTTCCGCGGAAAACCCTTCGAGTTTCTTCGGCGTTGCCAGCCGCCGGGTGATGGCGTAGCGGGCCATCAGGCCGCGCGCGCGCTTGGCCATGAAACTGATGACCTTGTACTGGCCGCCGGCCGCATGCGGGGCAGCGGGCCGCCACTCCTCGAACACGCAGTCGATCACGCGGGCCTTCAGCGCCTTGCGGTCCACGGCCTTGAAATACTCCTGCGACGCCAGGTTGATCACCACCGGCGTGGCATCTGCCGCCAGCCGCTTGTTCAGGTGGGCGGCGATCTGCGTGCCCCAGAAGCGGTACAGGTTGCTGCCCTGCGGATTGGCCAGCGCCGTGCCCATTTCCAGGCGATAGGGCTGCATCCGGTCGAGGGGGCGCAACACGCCGTACAGGCCGCTGAGGATGCACAGGTGCTGCTGGGCCCACCCGAGGTCTTCGGCATCCAGCGTGCGGGCGTCCAGGCCACCATACACATCGCCGTTGAAAGCCAGCACGGCCTGGCGGGAGTTCTTCGCGGTGAAGCGGGGCCTCCAGGCCTGGTAGCGCGCCACATTGAGCGCGGCAAGGGGATCGCTCAGATCCATCAGCGCGGCCACCTCGGCGGGCGTTTTCTGCCGCAGCAGGGCAATCAGCGCGGTCGATTGCGGGGTGAACTGCGGCAGCGTATGCGGCAGATCCGCAATGGGGGTTTCGTAGTCGAGCGCTTTGGCGGGGGACAGCAGGAACAGCATGGGCGCACGGATCCGGGGCAATGACAGGGACAACCAGGCCCCCGGCGACACGGAACGCTTGCCGGGGGCGAAAGAAGGATTATGCTGACTGAATGGCCGGGAACCGGCAGGCCGGACCGTGATCGAACCCTCTCGCCTTGTCACAGGAGATTTCCATGCACACATCCGCACGCTGGCTGGCAGCGGCCTGGCTGGGTTGGGGCATGCTGGCACCCGCATCGGCGGCAACGCTGAACATCACGTTCGCCCAGCCGGAGAGGTATACCGATGCCGCCTACCGGAGCGCCCTTTCCACGGAGAAAGAACGCGCAGCGGTGCAGCGCGATATTGCGCAACACCTCCGGCAGCTCACCGAAAAAACCTTGCCGGCCGATCACGCACTGAGCATCGAGGTACTGGACATCGATCTCGCCGGGCATTTCGAGCCCTTCCATTTTCGGGATGGCTCCGATGTGCGCATCGTCCGCGAGGTGACCTGGCCACGCATCACGCTGCGCTACCGGCTGAGCCGCGGCGGCCAGACGCTGGGCAGCGCAGAGGAACAGCTGGCCGATCTGAACTTCCTGGCGTCCATCAACCGCTATGCATCGGGTGACCGGCTGCGGTACGAAAAATCCATGCTGGACGACTGGTTCGTCCGGCGGTTCACCACCCGCTGAGGCCAAACCGAAAAAGGAAGCTCATCGGCAAACCTGCTCCCATCGAGAGGGGCCGGCGCCAGCGCCGTGAACACCCACGAAGCGGCGCAGACCGGCACAGCGCACGCACGCTGGCTGCGCCGTTGTCCGCTCAGCCAGCGGTAGGCGCCTCGGCGGCGGAAAGAATCGCCCACTCTTCATCGCTGTACAGGCGCGAGCGGGTCAGGAAGCGCAAGCCCTCGGGGCCTTCCAGAGAGAACATGCCGCCACGGCCCGGAACCACGTCGATGATGAGCTGGGTGTGCTGCCAGTATTCGAACTGCGGCCCGCTGATGTAGAACGGCACGCCACCGATGTGGCCGAGCAGACGGTCGTAGTCGCCCACGATGAAATCACCCTTGGGATAACACATCGGCGCACTGCCATCGCAGCAGCCGCCCGATTGGTGGAACATCAGCGGACCATGCTTGGCCTGCAATGTGGTGATCAGTGCGAGGGTGGCGTCGGTCGCGGTGACCCGCAATACGGTTTCTGTCATGGTATTTCCAAAACCCGAACAAACAAAAAACCCCGCGCCGCCAACTGGCCACGCGGGGCAACCCTAGGGGGACTCAGCAGCCTATCAGAAGAAGCCGAGCTTGTTCTCGCTGTAGCTCACCAGCAGGTTCTTGGTCTGCTGGTAGTGGTCCAGCATCATCTTGTGGTTTTCGCGGCCAATGCCCGACTGCTTGTAGCCACCGAACGCGGCGTGTGCCGGGTAGTGGTGGTAGCAGTTGGTCCAGACGCGGCCAGCCTGGATGCCACGGCCCATGCGGAAGGCGGTGTTCATGTCGCGGCTCCACACGCCAGCACCCAGGCCGTACAGCGTGTCGTTGGCGATGGCCAGGGCTTCTTCTTCATCCTTGAAGGTCGTGACCGACACCACGGGGCCGAAGATTTCTTCCTGGAAGATGCGCATCTTGTTGTGGCCCTTGAACACCGTGGGCTTGACGTAGTAACCACCAGCCAGATCACCGGCCAGGTTGTTGCGCTCACCGCCGATCAGCACCTGCGCGCCTTCCTGGCGGCCGATGTCGAGGTAGGACAGGATCTTCTCGAGCTGTTCGCTCGAAGCCTGCGCGCCAATCATGGTTTCCATGTCGAGCGGGTTGCCCTGCTTGATGGCGGCCACGCGGGCCACGGCGCGCTCGATGAAGCGGTCGTAGATCGATTCCTGCACCAGCACGCGCGACGGGCAGGTGCAGACTTCACCCTGGTTCAGCGCGAACAGGGCGAAACCTTCGAGTGCCTTGTCGAAGAAGCTGTCGTCCTTGCTCATCACGTCGGCAAAGAAGATGTTGGGCGACTTGCCGCCGAGCTCCAGCGTGACGGGAATCAGGTTCTGGCTGGCGTACTGCGAGATCAGCCGGCCGGTGGTGGTTTCGCCGGTGAAGGCGATCTTGCCGATGCGGTTGCTCGATGCCAGCGGCTTGCCGCACTCGAGGCCGAAACCGTTGACCACGTTGAGCACGCCCGGGGGCAGCAGGTCACCGATGAGTTCCAGCAGCACGAGGATGGACACGGGGGTCTGCTCGGCGGGTTTGAGCACCACGCAGTTGCCGGCGGCCAGAGCGGGGGCCAGCTTCCAGATCGCCATCAGCAGCGGGAAGTTCCAGGGAATGATCTGGCCGACCACGCCGATGGGCTCATGGAAATGGTAGGCGTAGGTCTGGTGGTCGATTTCGCTGACGCCGCCTTCCTGCGAGCGCACGCAGGCCGCGAAGTAGCGGAAATGGTCCACGCCCAGCGGCAGGTCGGCGAACGTCGTCTCGCGGATCGGCTTGCCGTTGTCCCAGGTTTCGGCGGCGGCCAGCATGGGCAGATTGGCTTCCATGCGGTCGGCGATCTTGTTCAGGATGTTGGCGCGCTCGGTGGGCGAAGTCTTGCCCCAGGCGGCCTTGGCCTTGTGTGCGGCGTCGAGTGCGCGCTCGACGTCTTCCGCGGTGGAGCGGGGGATTTCGCAGAAAGCCTGACCCGTCACCGGGGTGATGTTCTCGAAGTACTGCTTGCCTGCGGGCTCGACCCATTGCCCACCGATGTAGTTGGCGTAACGTTTCTTGAAAGCCACGGCAGTGCCGAATTTGCCCGGTTCGAGCATGTCCATACTGAGTCTCCTGTCAACTTTATGGCACCGCGACATGCGGCGTCCGGGCAGGCTGGCTGCAAAACCCGTACCAGCCCGGCTATGATGTTGAATCCACCCGCGAAACCTTCACCCGCCTGCCGTTGCGCAAGGGGCAGTTTCACTGGTGGCAGGCAGTGAAATGGTGTCCGGCGCAGTCGGCGGGACACTGGCTCCGCCGGTGTCGCGGTTTCGCAAATCGCGAATATGGATCAGACCAAGGTGCCCCGCATTCGCAGATTGCGACAGAGGCACGAGCAGGAGACAAGCATGGCCCGTGCGCAGCCGCCATCCCTACAAGTGGATGTGGCCCGAAAGCTCTTCCTCCAGGACGGCCGGGATCCGGACGACTGGATCGCGCCGCATATCTCGCGGTCATGGCGGCGCTGCCAGCCAATGGCCCGCCTCATGTCCAACCCTGCCCCCATCGCGATGCGGCAGCTGCGCAAGCGGCGCGAGGAGGCGATCCGGCTGCTGGCCTGCGCCGAGCCGGAACTCGACGGCCTGACCGAACATGCACTGGGCAATGGCTGCGTGGTGATCCTGTCCGATGCGCGCGGCCTGATCCTCGACGAGATTGGCAGCCCCGATTTCCTGCCCAAGGCCCAGCGCGTGGCGCTCACCCCCGGGGTGGAATGGTCCGAACGCAGCCGCGGCACCAATGCCATCGGCACCGCACTGATGGAGCGCCAGGCCGTCATGGTTCTGGGCCACGAACATTTCCTGCAGCAGAACGGCGCTCTCGGCTGTGCTGCCGCGCCCATCTTCAATGGCCGCGGCCAGATCGCCGGCATTCTGGACATTTCCGGCGAGGCGATCCATGTGGACAGCCATGCGCTGGGCCTGGTCAGCATGGCAGCCCAGCAGGTCGAACACCGCATGATCCTGTCCGAAGCCAGTGGCCACCTGCTGCGCTTCCACCCCCGCGCCTGCCTCCTGGGCACCGCGCGGGAGGGCCTGGTTGTCATTGAGAACGGCCGGGTCGTTGCGGTCAACCGGGTGGCGCTGGCGCTGCTCGGGGAAGACTGGGCCGGCCTGCTGAACCAGCCGGTCGAACGCCTGCTGGGCACCCGCTGGAGCTGGCTGCAGCAGGAATCGGGGGCCTTCATGCTGCCCGGTGGCCAGGAGGCCTCTGCCACGGTGGAGCTCCGTGGCCACCATGGAAAGGCCGCAGCGCCGGCGAAAACACCCGCAGCCACGCAGCGCGGAACGGCCACCCCGCCAGCCGGCCAGCCTCAGGATGACACCCGCGTGCTGCTGAAGCAGGCGGTGCGGGTGCTGAATGACGGCGTTCCGGTGCTGGTCACCGGCGAAACCGGCAGCGGCAAGGAGGTTTTCTCCCACCGGCTGCACGCCGCCAGCCGGCGCAGCAGCGGGCCTTTCGTGGCGGTGAATTGCGCCGCCCTGCCCGACACCCTGATTGAAGCCGAACTGTTCGGCTACGACGAGGGGGCCTTCACCGGCGCCCGGCGCCGCGGTGTGCAGGGCCGCATCCGCGAGGCCCATGGCGGCGTGCTGTTCCTCGACGAAATCGGCGATATGCCGCTGGCGCTGCAAACCCGGTTGCTGCGGGTGCTGGAAGAGCGGGTGGTCACGCCCCTCGGTGGCGGCCCGGGGGTCGCGGTCGATTTCGACCTGGTCTGCGCCACCCACCGCGATCTGTCGGCCATGGCCGCCGAAGGGCGTTTCCGCAATGACTTGCTGTACCGGGTCAATGGTTTTTCGGTGGCGCTGCCCGCGCTGCGCGACCGGCACGACCGGGCCGCGCTGGTGCTCCAGCTCTTCGAGGAAGCTGGCGGACCCCAGAAGAACCTGCATCTGCATGAATCTGCACTGGCACGGCTGGAAGCCTATCCCTGGCCGGGTAACGTGCGCGAAATGGGCAGTGTCCTGCGCTCGGTGGTGGCACTGGCTGATGCCGGCGACACCATCACCGCCGCACAATTGCCTGGCCCGCTGCGGGGCCCGGCGCCCGGCAGCACGCCGGCCGGCGCCGTGGCGGCCCCATCCGCCCTCGAGGCACCCCACACTGCACCGGCAGCGCCGCTGGCAACGCTGGCCCAACACGCCATCGAGCGCAGCCTGGACGCGTGTGGCGGCAACGTGGGCGAGGCCGCATTGCAGCTGGGCGTGCACCGCAGCACGATCTACCGGCACCTGGCACGGCGCCGCGCCGACTGAGGCACGCCGCCGGCCCTGCTGCTGCAGCGCCGGTAAAATCGGCGCTCCACATCCGCACTGTAACGAGCGGCATCCTTGCAGGATGCCGTTTCTCTTTTCCTTTGGGTCACCATGAACGATTCCGTGCAGCAACCCGGCCTGCAATCCCTGTCCAAATCGTTTGAGCCGGCAGCGCTCGAGGCGCAGTGGGGCCCCGAATGGGAGCGGCGCGGCTACGGCGTGGCCGGTTTCCGGGGCACCCGGCAGCCCCGGGCCGGCGCGCCGGCCTTTGCCATCCAGCTGCCACCGCCCAACGTGACCGGCACGCTGCACATGGGCCACGCCTTCAACCAGACCATCATGGACAGCCTGACCCGCTACCACCGCATGGCTGGTTTCAACACCGCGTGGATACCCGGCACCGACCACGCCGGCATTGCCACGCAGATCGTGGTGGAGCGCCAGCTGCAGGAGCAAAAGCGCAGCCGGCATGACCTGGGCCGCAAGAACTTCGTGGCAAAAGTCTGGGAGTGGAAGGAAAAAAGCGGCAACACCATCACCACGCAGATGCGCCGCATGGGCGACAGCGTGGACTGGAGCCGCGAGTACTTCACGATGGACGAGAAGCTCTCCGCCGTGGTGACCGACACCTTTGTACGGCTGTACGAGCAAGGCCTCATCTACCGCGGCAAGCGCCTGGTGAACTGGGACCCAGTGCTGATGAGCGCGGTGTCCGACCTGGAAGTGGAAAGCGAAGAGGAAGACGGCAGCCTGTGGCACATCGCCTATCCCCTGGCTGATGGCAGTGGCTCGCTCACGGTTGCGACGACGCGGCCCGAAACCATGCTGGGCGACGTGGCGGTGATGGTGCACCCAGAAGACGAGCGCTACGCGCACCTGATCGGCAAGCTGGTCAAGCTGCCCTTGTGCGACCGCGACATCCCGGTGATTGCCGACGACTACGTGGACAAGGCCTTTGGCACCGGCGTGGTGAAGGTCACTCCCGCACACGACCCGAATGACTACGCCGTGGGCCAGCGCCACAAGCTGCCGATGATCGGCGTGCTGACGCTGGATGCCAAGATCAACACCGAGGCACCCGCCGCCTACCAGGGCCTGGACCGCTTTGTGGCCCGCAAGAAGATCGTGGCCGACCTCGAAGCGCTGGGCGCGCTGGTGGAGGTGAAGAAACACAAGCTGATGGTGCCGCGCTGCACCCGTACCGGCCAGATCGTCGAGCCCATGCTGACCGACCAGTGGTTTGTGGCCATGGGCAAAGCCGACGAAACGGGCAAAAGCATCGCGCAAAAAGCCATTGATGCCGTGGCCAGCGGCGACGTGAAGTTCGTGCCCGAGAACTGGGTGAACACCTACAACCAGTGGATGAACAACATCCAGGACTGGTGCATCTCCCGCCAGCTCTGGTGGGGCCACCAGATCCCCGCCTGGTACGGCGAGGATGGTTCAATTTTTGTAGCAGAGAATGCAGAAGCGGCGCTGGCCAAGGCCAGAAATGCCGGGTATTCCGGCCCGCTGACGCGCGACGAGGATGTACTCGACACCTGGTACTCCTCCGCCCTGGTTCCCTTCAGCACCATGGGCTGGCCCGACGCCGCAGCCGGCGGAGTGGCCGGCGCCGGAGCCCGCGATTTGGCGAGCGCAGCGAGTATGAGCGGGACCGGTGCCGGCCAGTCCGCCGGCGAAACACCGCTCACAGACTACGACCTCTACCTCCCCAGCACTGTCCTCGTCACCGGCTACGACATCATCTTTTTCTGGGTCGCCCGGATGATCATGATGACCACGCACTTCACCGGCCGCGTGCCCTTCAAACATGTCTACATCCACGGCCTGGTGCGCGACGCGCAGGGCAAGAAGATGAGCAAGTCCGAAGGCAACGTGCTCGACCCGGTCGATCTGATCGACGGCATCACGCTGGAGCCGCTGCTGGAGAAACGCACCACCGGCCTGCGCAAACCCGAAACCGCACCCAAGGTGCGCAAGGAAACCGAGAAAGAATTCCCGGACGGCATTCCCGCCTACGGCGCCGACGCGCTGCGCTTCACCTTCGCCTCGCTGGCCTCGCTGGGCCGCAGCATCAACTTCGACAGCAAGCGCTGCGAGGGCTACCGCAACTTCTGCAACAAGCTGTGGAACGCGACCCGCTTCGTGCTGATGAACTGCGAAGGCCAGGACTGCGGCTTCAAGCCCCACGGTGCCGAAGAATGCGTGCCCGGTGGCTACCTCGACTTTGGCCTGGCCGACCGCTGGATCGTCTCCGCCCTGCAGCGCACCGAAGCCGAAGTCGCCAAGGGCTTTGCCGAATACCGGCTCGACAACGTGGCCGGCGCCATCTACCGCTTCGTGTGGGACGAGTTCTGCGACTGGTACCTGGAAATTGCCAAGGTGCAGATCCAGACCGGCGACGCCGCGGTGCAGCGCGCCACCCGCCGCACGCTGATCCGCACGCTGGAAACCATCCTGCGGCTGGCCCACCCCCTCATTCCCTTCATCACCGAAGAACTGTGGCAGAAGGTCGCCCCGGTGGCCGACCGTGCCGGCGAATCGGTGAGCATCGCCGCCTACCCGGTGAGCCAGCCCGAGCGCATCGACGAAGTGGCTGAGGCCCATGTGACCAAACTCAAGGCCTTGGTCGATGCCTGCCGCAACCTGCGCGGCGAAATGAACGTATCGCCCGCAACCCGGCTGCCGCTGTATGTGGTGGGCGACACCGCCTTCATGCGGCAGACCGCGCCGGTCCTGCAGGCGCTGGCCAAGCTCAGCGAAGTCAAACTCTTCGACAACGAGGCCGACTGGAGTGCCGCCGCGCAGGCAGCGCCCGTCGCCGTCGTGGGTGCGGCCCGCATCTGCCTGCACATGGAAATCGACGTCGCCGCCGAAAAACTGCGGCTGGGCAAGGAAGCCGCACGGCTGGAGGGGGAAATCGCCAAGGCCAACGGCAAGCTGTCCAATGAAGCCTTTGTTGCCAAGGCCCCGCCGGCCGTCATCGAGCAGGAACGCAAACGCGTGGCCGACTTTACGGCCACCGCCGCCCGCCTGCGCGACCAGCTCGCCCGGCTGGCCTGAACCCCTTCCCTGGAAAAACAAGCCATGAGCAGTCTCCGCGTCAACAAGGCCGTGTTCCCCGTCGCCGGCCTCGGCACCCGCTTCCTGCCCGCCACCAAGGCCGCCCCCAAGGAAATGCTGCCGGTGGTCGACAAGCCGCTGATCCAGTACGCGGTGGAAGAGGCCTATGCCGCCGGCATCCGCCACATGATCTTCGTCACCGGCCGCGCAAAGCGCGCCATTGAAGACCATTTCGATACCGCCTACGAGCTGGAGAACGAGCTGGAAACCGCCGGCAAGCAGGCCCTGCTCGACCTGGTGCGCTCGGTACAACCCGCTGATATGGACTGCTCCTACGTGCGCCAGCCGCGCTCGCTGGGCCTGGGCCACGCGGTGCTGTGTGCCGAACACCTGGTGGGCAACGAACCCTTTGCCGTGCTGCTGGCCGACGATCTGATGGTGGGCCCGCCCGGTGGCCTGCCGGTGCTGGCACAAATGACCGCCGCGTTTGCACACAAGCAATGTTCGCTGCTGGCGGTGCAGGAAGTGCCGGCGGAGCACACCCGGCGCTACGGCATCGTCGCCGGCGACACGCTGGCAGACGGCATGATCGAGGTGCGCGAGTTCATCGAGAAGCCGGCGCCCGAGGTGGCGCCGTCGCGCATGGGTGTGGCGGGCCGCTACATCCTCACGCCGGGTGTGTTCGCCAAAATCCGCAGCCAGAAACGCGGTGTGGGCGGCGAGATCCAGCTCACCGACGGCATTGCCGGCCTATTGCCCACCGAGAAGGTGCTGGCCTTCCCCTATGCCGGCAAACGCTACGACTGCGGCAGCAAGCAGGGTTTTCTGGAAGCCACGGTGGAGCTGGCCTTGCAGCACCCGGAAGTGGGCGCCGATTTCCGCGCCTATCTGAAAGCACTGGCCGTTCGCTAAACCCCACCGCTCAGCGGCGGCGCAGCACGTGGATGAAGTCGCCGCCCACCGTCTGCTGCTCGACCAGCTCGTTGCCGGTCTGCTTGGCGAAGGCCATGAAGTCGCGGGTCGAACCCGGATCGGTCGACACCACCTTCAGCAGCTGGCCGCTGGCCATGTCCGTCAGCGCCTTCTTGGCTTTCAGGATGGGCAGC
>DASWYJ010000111.1:0-11815 GCA_036405035.1 Burkholderiaceae bacterium | reverse complement strand
CATAGCGGGAGAAAAAAGCACTCAATACGTACGGTGAATGCGAATCACCGCGGGCCACCGACCTCGCTTATCGTGCGTGAGCCCCAAGCATGGGTATATGCATGCGCCGCAACATGGGTATTGAACGCGCAGTGGTGCCATGCTGGCTGCGCCCTGCGCACGCGAGGATCGGCGCTTGTTTGGCAATGCGTGGCTTTTTGAGGTGGCGACGCAGAATGCCGACGAAAAAAAACCTGTTGAATATCAACAGGTTTCTTTGATGGGGTGGCTGATGGGACTCGAACCCACGACGACCAGAATCACAATCTGGGACTCTACCAACTGAGCTACAGCCACCGTAGACAGCGATTATAGCCCGCTCTATCCCCCGTGCGGCAATGCACCCGCATTTTCTGCAGCGCCGGAAGCTGGTGCAGCCACTTTGAGCTTCACCTTGAATCGCTCTTTCAGCATCGCATAGTAGGCGTCGCTCTCGGCCGATGTCCAGGCTCGGCCATATTGCTGCAACTCCTGCCGGGTTCGTGCCGCGTCGGCGGCAGCCCGCGGCAACACCTTGTCGATGCTCACCACCGCATAGCCTGCTGCGCCCAGGTCGATCCCGGTCAAGGCTGGCAGCGTGGAGGCATCAGCGCGCAGCACGCCGCGAATCATCGACGGCCCCAGTTCCCTGAACTGTTCACGTGACACGACCTGGGGCTGGGTTGGCAGTGCCGCCGCCCCCGGATTGGCCCGCCATGCGGCAAGTTTGTCCATTCCCTCCTTGTGCGCCAGCGCATTGGCCAACTTGCGCGCAACCTGCTCGCCCACGAGCCCTTTGATTTCTTCGAGCGGCACGGTCCGGGCGGGCGTGTAGCTGACGATGCGGCCGGAAACCAGCTGATGGGGCCCCACTTCAATGGCCTCGGTATTGCGCTTTTTTTCCACCGAATCGGGCGAAAACAGCGCATTCAGAAAATTGGCATTGGCCAACGCGCCGCTGGTACCCGGGGCAGGCTTGCGTGTCACCTGCTCTGCCGTACGGACCTCAAGCTTGAGCTTGTCGGCCACACTCTTGAGGGTGTCTGCCTGCTCGTAGACGCCATTGGTAAAAGCGTCTGCCGCTTCGGCATATTTGAGGGTGGCTTGCTGCTTCTTGAATTCGGCCTCGAGCTCCGGGCGCAGCTCGTCAAAACTCTTCTGCTTCGGGGCACGGATATCGGTGAGCTTGATGATGTGAAAGCCAAAGTCAGACTCCACGACGCCGCTCAGGTCGCCCTTTTTCATCGTGAAGGCAGCCTCCTCGAAGGGCTTCACCATGGCACCACGGGCAAAGAAATCCAGATCGCCGCCGTTGGCAGCTGAACCCGGGTCCTGTGAGTTCTTCTTGGCGACTTCAGCAAAACTTTCTGGCGCCTTCTGCACCGCAGCCAGCAGCTCCTCCGCACGGGTGCGGGCCTTCTGCCGATCGGCAGCGCTGGCATCCTTGCCGGCGGCTACCAGAATATGGCTGGCGCGGCGCTCTTCCTTGGCGGCAAGGCGGGTGGCATTCTGCTCATAGTAGGTCCGGAGATCCTGCTCACTGGCAACCAGATTTTTTCGCACCGCGTCCATGTCGAGCACGAGGTATTCGACCTTGGCCTGCTCCGGCGCCACAAACAGCGACGCATTCTCCTTGTAGAACTCGGCAAGATCGGCATCGGTTGGAGAAACCTTCTTCAAATAGTCTTCCGGACTGAACCGCGCAATGCGCACTTCGCGCTTCTCGAAGAATGCGGCGATGGCCGGGTCAGCCACACTCGGAGTGGCAAAACCCGACACACTGACACCCTGAATCACCTGCTGCAACGACAGGTCGCTGCGAATACGGGCCTCATACATTTCGGGTGTCATACCCTGGCTACCGGTAAGCTGCTGATAGCGCTCCATGTCGAGCGAGCCATCGGGGCGCCGCAGCGAGGCAACAACGGGATCCGACTGCAGTTCACGCGCCAGTTGCTGGTCACTGGCTTGCAGTCGCAACTTCTGGACAGCCGCTGCCAGCACACGCTCGCGCACCATGCGCTCCAATGTCGCATACTTGGCTTCGGGAGTGTCGAGCAGCCGTGGATCAATGGAGGTGTTGGATGCGCGCAAGCGCCGTACCTGATTGTCATGCGCCGCGTCCCAGTCGGTCTGATGAATGTCCTTGCCATCGACCGTTGCCACGACCGGACTCTTGTCACTGGTCGGGTTGTTGCCTGTTCCCAGCAGGATGAACGATGGCACGACCAGCAGGAACAGAACGAACAGCGCCGCCTTGGAGTGGCTACGGATGAAATCAAACATTCGACATCTTTCAAAGACAAACGAAAAAGGCGAACAGATGTTCGCCTTGGTGTCGGGTGGTGGGTGCTGACGGGCTCGAACCGCCGACCTACGCCGTGTAAGAGCGCCGCTCTACCAACTGAGCTAAGCACCCCACCGAAACACGTTTTTCAATTGAGTGCGTCCTTCAGGGCCTTGCCCGGACGGAATTTTGGAACCTTGGCCGCTTTGATTTTAATCGCAGCCCCAGTCCGGGGGTTGCGGCCCGACCGCGCCGCGCGCTTGCCGACTGCAAAAGTGCCAAAACCAACCAACGACACCGATCCACCCTTCTTGAGCGTTGTCTTCACAGCACCAATCGTGGATTCCAGTGCGCGCGTGGCAGCAGCCTTGGAAATATCCGCGTGCTTGGCGATGTGCTCGATGAGTTCGGTTTTGTTCACAGGGGTCCCCTCATTCAAAAAATAGTTGGCCGGATGGCGCTACAGGCAGCTGGCTGATTCTGTGGGTGCCCGCCCACATCAGGCATTGACAGGCTTGCGGACGGTGCACAGCGGTGTGAACCAGCGAAAGACATTAAAACGATGGAATTTCAGGGTGTCAATACAGCTTGCCTGTTTACATTGGCGCGGGACCGGATTCTAGTCTGTTTTACCGGGCATCCGGGTGTAGCGCATGCGTCATTCTGCGCAGCATTTACAAATTTGTGAGAGAGCGCACACCGCGTGGCTGCACAGCCTGCGCGATCGCCCGGCCGAGATCTGCCGTACTGGCATTTCCGCCCAAATCGGGCGTTCGCGGTGCACCACTTTGGGGGGCCAAGGCCGACTCAATGGCGCCCAAGATGGCGTCATGCGCATCCCGGTATCCCAGGAAGTCGAGCATCATGGCACCGCACCAGATCTGCCCCACCGGATTGGCAATGCCACGCCCCGCGATATCGGGCGCCGATCCATGCACCGGCTCGAACAGTGACGGAAACAGCCGGTCGGGATTGAGGTTGGCACTCGGTGCAATGCCGATGGTCCCGGTGCACGCCGGTCCAAGGTCGCTGAGGATGTCGCCAAACAGATTGCTGGCCACCACGACATCGAAATGATCGGGACGCTGTACGAAATGCGCGGTCAGGATATCGATGTGGAATTTGTCCACCAGCACCTCGGGGTACTGCAGCGCCATGGCCGCCACCCGCTCATCCCAATACGGCATGGTGATGGCTATGCCATTCGATTTGGTGGCGCTGGTCAGGTGCCGCTTGGGCCGGGTACGGGCCAACTCGAAGGCGAACCGTAATACACGGTCCACGCCCACGCGCGACATCACGGTCTCCTGAAGCACGATCTCGCGGGGCGTCCCCTCGAACATGCGCCCGCCCACGCTCGAATACTCCCCTTCGGTGTTCTCACGCACGATCATCATGTCGATCTCGCCCGGCAGGCGGGCGCTGCCATCGCGGCGCACCACGGGCGCCACAATGCCCGGCATCAGCCGGGCCGGCCGCAAATTCACATACTGGTCGAACTCGCGGCGAAAACGCAGCAGGGACTCCCACAAGGAAATATGGTCGGGGATCTTCTCGGGCCAGCCAACCGCGCCAAAGTAGATTGCATCATGGCCCCCGATCTGGTCTTTCCAGTCATCGGGCAGCATCTTGCCATGGGCTTCGTAATATTCCCAGCAGGCGAAATCGAAGTGGTCGAAGTGCAGATCGATGCCCCATCGATCTGCGGCCACCTCCAGCACACGCACCCCTTCCGGCATGACCTCCTTGCCGATACCGTCACCGGCAATCACTGCGATGCGTTTGCGTGCCATGGCAGGTCCTTCCCGTCGTTGATATTCACCGCGATTGCCGCACCACCAGGCTCACACCCAGGGCAGTCAGCACGGTACCCGCCACCGTCACCGCCGTGATGGGTTCGGCAAACAGCAGCCATGCCATCCCCGCAGTCACCGGCGGCACCAGGTAGAACAGGCTGGTCACTGCGGTGGCTGCACCCCGCTGGATTAGCAGGTACAACAGCGAACTGCCCCCCAGCGTGAGCCCCAGCACCGACCAGGCCATCGCACCCGCCGATTGCAGATTCCACCGCACCACCTCGCTTTCCATCAGCGCCAACGGCAGTGTCACGATGCAGGCCGCCGCCAGCTGGATGGTGTTGGCCGTACGCACATCGCAGGGTGCAACAAACCGCTTCTGGTACAGGGTTCCGGCAGTGATGCTGAACAGGGCGCCGATGGCGCAGGCCAGTGTCCACCAGGTCGCCTCGCCCCCCTGCCCGAACTTGCCCGACACCACCAGCAGCAGGCCGGCAAAGCCGAAGCCCAGCCCACACCATTGCCGGGGGGTGACCCGGGAACCCAGCGATGAAAGCCAGACCGCCGTGAGCACCGGCTGCATGCCCACGATGAGCGCCACAAGCCCTGAGCCCATGCCCGCCTTCACTGCGGCCCACACGCCACCGAGATAGCCGGCGTGCATGAATATGCCGGTCATTGCCAGGTGCAGCCACTGGCTGCGTGATGACGGCCAGGCCACCCGGGCAAATGCAATCCACAGCAGGAAACAGCCAATGGACAACAGGTAGCGCACCACCAGGAAGGTCATTGGTGGTGCATACGGCAAGCCATAGCGCGCCACGATGAAACCGGTGCTCCAGATCAGCACAAACACCAGCGGCATGGCACGCAGCCATGCGTTGTCGGGAGGCGTCGTTGTCATCGGGCCTTGGCGCGGATTTCCGGCAGGGCCTTGCGCAAGTAGTACACCATCGACCAGACCGTGAAAATGGCCGACAGCCAGATCAGCCAGGTCCCCCAGAAATGGGTATCGATGACACCCAGCAGTACCCCGTCGAACAGCAGGAAGGGGATGGCCACCATTTGCACGGTAGTCTTGACCTTGCCCACCATGTGAACCGCCACGCTCTTGGACGCGCCAATCTGCGCCATCCATTCACGCAGTGCAGAAATGGCGATTTCCCGGCCGATGATGATGAGCGCCACGAATACATCTGCGCGGTTCAGGTGCACCAGCACCAGCAATGATGCGCAGACCAGAAACTTGTCGGCCACCGGATCCAGAAACGCGCCGAACGATGACACCTGGTTGAGCTTGCGCGCAAGATACCCATCGAGCCAGTCCGTGAGGGAGAACAGCACGAACATCACGGTGGCGATCAGGTTGCGCGCCGGCTCGGCCAGCGGCAGGTAGAACACCCCCACGATCAGCGGAATCGCGACGATGCGCGTCCATGTCATCAAGGTAGGGATGGTGAAGAACATGACCGGATTCTGGCACGACGCGCAGCGCCGTGGAGCCACTACGGCGACTCGGCCAATGTGCGCAACTGGAATTTCAGCCGGTCGTTGTACAAAAACGTCTCGTTGAACTGCCAGGGCTGCGGCAGGTTGCCCACGGGCTCGAAAGGCTCGGCGCGCCGGATCGCCGCCATCGCCATCTTGACCGTTTCCGGTGAGGACTTTGGCGTTCTCAGCACTACGATGCTGCGTACCGAGCCGTCACGCCGCAATTGCACCTGCAGCACAGGAATGGAGCGCAGCCGGTCCGGCAGGCTGCCGCTGAACGTGGCGCCATCGTTGTTCTGCACGATACGGCGGGCCGCCCGCAACCGGTAGTCCTCCCATGAGCGGGCCGGGCGTGCGGCCGGGTCCGCCACGTCGGGCCACGCATCACTGGCTGGCGCGGCACCGGATGATGCGTTGGGGGGTGATGGCGGCTGCACGCAGCCGGAAAGCAGGACGCCGCACAACATCAGAAACGGTTTAATGCAACGCACGGTAGATTTCCTCCGCCAGTTCCTTGGAGATGCCGTCCACCGTGGCCAGATCCGCCACGCCGGCCGACGCAACGCCGCGAATGCCGCCAAAGCGCTGCAACAGTTTCGCACGCCGCTTGGGGCCTACGCCAGGGATATCTTCCAGCTTGCTGCCCCCGGTGCGCACCCGGGCGCGCTGGGCACGCATGCCGGTAATGGCAAAACGGTGTGCTTCGTCGCGGATCTGCGCCACCAGCATCAGCGCCGCCGAATCCTTGCCGAGATAGACCTTGTCGCGCCCATCGGCAAACACCAGTTCCTCCAGCCCCACCTTGCGGCCCTCGCCCTTCTCCACCCCCACGAGCCGGGAAGCATCCAGCCCCAGGCCCTTGAACACATCGAGCGCGATGCCCACCTGCCCTTTGCCCCCGTCGATCAGCACCACGTCCGGCAGCCGCCGGTCATTGCCATCATTGGCGGCGGCCTCCGCCAGTTTGCTGTAGCGGCGCAACAGCACCTGCCGCATCGCCGCGTAGTCGTCGCCCGGGGTAATGCCTTCGATGTTGTAGCGCCGGTATTCGGCTGCCTGCATCCGGTGGTGATGGAACACCACACAGGAGGCCTGTGTGGCTTCACCCGCCGTGTGCGAGATATCGAAGCATTCGATCCGCAGTGCGTCCGGATCATCCACCGCAAGATCCAGCGCCGCCATCAGTGCCCGGGTGCGGGCCTGCTGCGAGCCTTCCTCTGCCAACAGCCGCGCCAGCTGGATATCGGCGTTCTTCTGCGCCATTTCCAGCCAGATGCGGCGCTGCTCGCGCGGGTTGTGCACCGCATGGATACGCACCCCGGCCTGCTGCGACAAAGCCGCCAGCAGATCCTTGCTGACCGGCTCGCTGGTCACCAGCGATGCCGGCGGCGCCACACCGATGTAGTGCTGCGCGATGAAAGCCTCCAGCACCAGCGCCGCGACACCCTCTTCCGCCGCAGGATCGGGGTCGTCCGCCTCATCATCGACCGCAGCCACACTGGCCGCATCCTCCAGATGCGATGGGAAAAATGGCCGGTCGCCCAGATGCCGGCCGCCCCGCACCATGGCCAGATTGACGCAGGCGCGCCCGCCCAGCACCCGCACCGCCAGGATGTCCACATCGCGGTCGCTTGCTGTATCCATGCTTTGCTGGTGCAGCACCTTGGACAACGCAGTCATCTGGTTGCGAAACTCCGCCGCCTGCTCGAACTCCAGGCGTTCGGCATGGGCCTGCATCCTGCCCTCCAGCGTGTGCAGCAATGCCTGGGTTTCGCCGCGCAGGAATTTTTCGGCATTCGCCACGTCTTCGGCATAGGCTGCCGGCGCGATGTGGCCCACGCAGGGGCCCGAACAGCGCTTGATCTGGTACAGCAGGCAGGGCCGGGTGCGATTGGCGAACACCGTGTCCTCGCAGGTGCGCAACCGAAACACCTTCTGCAGCAGCAGGATCGTCTCCTTGACCGCCCAGGCACTGGGATAGGGGCCGAAATACTGGTGCTTCTTCTCGATGGCACCACGATAGTAGGCCACCCGCGGAAAGCCTCCCGGCGCCAGCGGACTGGCCGCCCCCCCCGCCGGCCCGGTGATCTTCAGATAGGGATAGCTCTTGTCGTCACGGAACAGGATGTTGAAGCGGGGATTGAGCGTCTTGATGAGGTTGTTTTCCAGCAGCAAGGCTTCGGCTTCGGAGCGCACCACCGTGGTTTCCATGCGCACGATCCGCCCCACCATGTGGCCGGTACGGGTTCCGCCGTGGTTCTTCTGGAAATAGCTCGATACCCGCTTCTTCAGGTTGCGCGCCTTGCCCACATACAGCAGCGCCCCTTCCGCATCGAAATAGCGGTAGACCCCCGGCAGCGCCGGCAACGCCGCCACCTCGGCGAGCAATTGCGGATCATGGGCCGTGCTGGCGTCGGTCGGATCGGAGGACATGCGCATATTGTGGACAATCCGCAGCGCAGGGAGCTTCATGCGCTGGGATATTTTTTGCAAGGTCATCGACAACTACGGCGACATCGGCGTGTGCTGGCGGCTGGCCTGCGCGCTCGCCGACCGGGGCGAAACCGTCCGCCTCCGGGTGGATGAACCCGCCGCACTGGACTGGATGGCCCCCCGCGAGCATCCGGGCGTGCAGGTATGGCCATGGCCCGTGCAGCCCGTCACCCACGCACCGGGCGACGTGGTGATTGAAGCATTCGGCTGCGACATTCCGCCGGATTTCGCCGCCGCTATGGGACATCAGGCAGCGGGAGGCCGGCCTCCCCTGTGGATCAATCTGGAATACCTTTCGGCCGAACCGTTCGTGGAACGGGTGCACCTGCTGCCATCACCTGTCATGCAGGGGCCGGCAGCAGGCCTGCAGAAGATTTTTTTCTATCCCGGTTTCACACCACGCACAGGCGGCCTGCTGCGGGAGCCCGACCTGGCCCGGCGCCAGGCGGCATTCGACCGCCAGGCCTGGCTGGCCAGCCACCACATCCCCTGGGATGGCGAGCAACTGGTTTCCCTGTTCTGCTACGAGCCCCCGGCACTCGGGGCGCTGCTGCAACAGATGGCGGCCGGACCACAGCCCACGCGCCTGCTGGTCACCACCGGACGGGCCCGCGCCGCCGTGGAACAGTATTTTTCGAATCAAAATGGCCTCTGCCCAGCGTCCGATATACATGGGTTGCTATCAATTTCATATCTACCGGCACTGACACAGCACGATTTCGACCACCTGCTGTGGGCGTGTGATGCCAATTTTGTGCGCGGAGAAGACTCCCTTGTCCGCGCGCTGTGGGCCGGCAGGCCCTGTATCTGGAACATCTACCCCCAGGACGATGGCGCGCACCGCGGCAAGCTCGATGCATGGCTCGACCGGCTGCAGGCACCCGCCACGCTGCGGCAGTTTCACCACGTCTGGAATGGCCTGGAAGCCGGGCCATTGCCGCGGCTGGATCTGCCGGCATGGCAGGATTGCGCGCAACGGCAGCGCACGCAGTTGTGGGAGCAGGACGACCTGGCCACGCAGTTGCTCCGCTGGACAGACAAAAACCGCTAAAATCCGGGGCTTTGCGGAAACAGCCCGACGGGCGCGTCCTGCCGCCCTACCTGCCGCCCGAGCGGCCCAACCCCTCACAGATTGCTATGAAAATCGCCCAAGAAATTCGCGCCGGCAACGTCATCATGCATGGCAAGGACCCGATGGTCGTGCTCAAGACCGAATACAGCCGCGGTGGCCGCAACTCCGCCACCGTGCGCATGAAGCTCAAGAGCCTGATCGCCAACTTCGGCACCGAAGTCGTGTTCAAGGCCGACGACAAGATGGACCAGATCATTCTGGACAAGAAGGAGTGCACCTACTCCTACTTCGCCGACCCCATGTACGTCTGCATGGACAGCGAGTACAACCAGTATGAAGTCGAGGCCGAAAACATGGGCGATGCCCTGAACTACCTCGAAGACGGCATGGCCGTGGAAGTGGTGTTCTACGACGGCAAGGCCATCTCGGTCGAGCTGCCCACCAGCGTCGAGCGTGAAATCACCTGGACCGAACCTGCAGTCAAGGGTGACACCTCGGGCAAGGTGCTGAAGCCCGCCAAGATCGCGACCGGATTCGAAATCGGCGTGCCCATCTTCGTGGCCCAGGGTGACCGGGTGGAAATCGACACCCGCACCGGCGAATACCGCAAGCGCGTCTGATCCACGGCTGCAACCGCTGCCACATGCGCAAGGGCTCCACCAGGAGCCCTTTGTGTTTGTGGCAGGGAACCGGGTCGTGCCCGGCACAGTCATACCCCCAAAGAGAGACACCGGATGAACAACAACCAGAATCTGCACGACCGCCGCCTCGCCAATGCCTGGGCCACCCTGCAAGCCCACGACGACGCAGGCAACCCGCTGGAACCCGACACCTCTCGCCTGGCCTTCGCCGACCCTGAGTTCCTGTTGCGCCGGGAAACCCGGGGCATCCGCTTCCAGCTGGAATTGCTGAAGCCGGACCTGGCGCAGCATGCACATGGAGTGGAGAACACGGTAGTGGTGTTTGGCAGCGCGCGCTTCCGCAGCGAGGAAGAAGCCCGTGCCCACCTGCAGGAGGTGCAGGCCGGCGGCGATGCACAGGCCATTGCCAAGGCGCAGACACTGCTGCGCAATGCCCATTTCTATGAAGCTGCACGGGCGTTCGGGGGCCTGGTGGCGCGCTACAGTGCCGGCAAGGACGTGCCGGACCAGCTGTTCATTTCAACCGGCGGCGGCCCCGGCATCATGGAGGCGGCCAATCGCGGCGCCTTCGAGGCCGGCGGCAAGAGCGTGGGGCTGGCGATTGCCCTGCCCCGGGAAGAAAAGCCCAACCCCTACGTCACGCCGGAACTGAGTTTCAAGTTCCACTACTTTGCGCTGCGCAAGATGCATTTCATGATGCGCGCCAAGGCGCTGGTCGCGTTCCCCGGCGGTTTCGGCACGCTCGACGAACTGTTCGAAACCATCACGCTGGTGCAGACGAAAAAGTCCAAGCCCGTGCCCATCATCCTGTTCGGCAGCGACTACTGGAGCCGGCTCTTCAATCTGCAGGTGCTGGTGGACGAAGGTGCGATCTCGCAGGAGGATCTCAAGCTCTTCCAGTATGTGGACGAGCCCGAGGATGCATGGAATGCCATCAAGGCGTTCTACAAGCTCTAAAGAAGCTCCTGAACACCCGGCCCCGCATGCTTCGCGGGAGCAATGCCGATGCTTCTAGATGCCCGGACCGGGCTCGCCGTCGTCGGCCTGCCCGGGCGCTGTCGCCGGCAATAAGGCCTGCGCCTGTGCGTCCGGCAAGGCTTCCACCACCTTCAGCGCGCGGCGCATCTGGTTGGTGCGGGTCGTGGCGGTTTCCAGCGTGTCGGAGGCTTTCCGGACCTGGTCACGGATTTTCTCCACCCAGGTGCCATAGCGCTCGAATTCCGTCTTCACCGCACCCAGCACCTTCCACACTTCCGAAGCCTGCTGTTCCAGCGCCAGCGTACGGAAACCCATGTGCAGGCTGTTCAGCATGGCCAGCAGCGTGGTCGGGCCCGCCAGCGTGACCCGGTAGTCGCGCTGCAGGCTGTCCATCAGTCCGGGGCGACGCAACACCTCGGCATACAGGCTTTCAATCGGCAGGAAGAGTATGGCAAAGTCGGTGGTGTGCGGCGGCGCGAGGTAGCCCTCGGCAATGGACTTGGCTTCGGTCCGGATGCGCACTTCCAGTGCCTTGGCGGCCGTCTCGGCAGCCGCCCCGTCGGCGCGGTCGTGCGCATCGAGCAGGCGCTCGTAGTCATCGCGGGGAAACTTGGCGTCGATCGGCAGCCAGACTGGTGCCCCGTCACTGCTGCGACCGGGAAAACGCACGGCAAAGTCGACCCGCTGGTTGCTGCGGGGCTTGGTTTCGATCTGCTTGCCGTACTGCTCGGGCGTCAACACCTGCTCCAGCAACGCTTCGAGCTGCACCTCGCCAAACATGCCACGGGTTTTTACATTTGTCAGCACCCGCTGCAGATCCCCCACACCCTGTGCCAGCGACTGCATTTCGCCCAGCCCCTTGTGCACCTGCTCCAGCCGCTCGGCCACCTGCTTGAAGCTTTCGCCAAGCCGGGTTTCCAGCGTGGCCTGCAGTTTTTCGTCCACCGTCTTGCGCATCTCCTCGAGCTTGGCGGCATTGGTCTGCTGGAGTTGCGCGAGTTGTGATTCCAGCGTGGCGCGCACCTCGCCCAGCCTTCGC
>DASWYJ010000110.1:0-8938 GCA_036405035.1 Burkholderiaceae bacterium | reverse complement strand
CGGCGGTGCTGGGGGCGGGCGGCGTGGTGGTGTGCAGCGCATGCTCCCAGGCGTGGGTGGCGCCACCTTCCAATACCGGCAGCGGGTGGCGGGTATACAGCCACTCGTGCCAGATGGCGGGCGGTGCGTCGTCGCCGCTGGCGTGTATATCGAAGGCGTCGCTGTACTGCGTCACCACCAGGTGGGCCAGGCGGTGTTCGGGTGGCTGCTGGTTGCTGCTGGCCGCCAGTTCGGCGGCGAGTTCACCGCTGGTCAGTGCCACGCGGGCGCCGGTGTCGCGCAGGTAGTGGGCCAGCTCGCCGGCGCGGTTCATCGGGTTCACCGGCACCACCACGGCGTCGGCCCGCAGGATGGCGAAATGCGCCAGCACCAGCTGCGGGCAGTTCTGCATCACCAGCAGCACCCGGTCGCCCTTGGCCACGCCGCACTGCTGCAGAAAGGCCGCTAGCCGCTCGGCGCCGCGCAGCAGCGTGGCGTACGAGGTGCGCTGCCCAAAAAACACCGTGGCCGGCTTGTCGGGGTAGCGCAGCGCGCTCACCGCCAGGTTGTGCCACAGCGAGGTGGCCGGTGGCGTGATGTGGTGCGGCAGGCGGCGGGGCCAGACGCGGTAGTGCGGCGGAGTGGTCATGCAGAATCCCTCGCGGGCGCGGCCCACGGACATGCGGCAGGATAGCGGAGCCGCCCGGGCCTGCCAAACCGGGGCTGTCCCCTGCGGCGCAGGCAGAAACCCCAGGCGCCCAGCCCCCATGCGCGGCGCGCTGTGCGGGCCTGCGATGATGTCGGTTCCAATGTGGGCTCCAATGGCGCTCCTGCTGCAACCACACCGAAAGCACCGCATGCACCCCCTCCGTGGAACCCCCCTGCGCACCGCCCTGCTGGCCCTGGGCCTGTGTGCCGCCCTGGCGGCACCCGCCCATGCCGGCGCCACGCTCGACGGCGTGCGCAAGCGCGACCAGCTGGTGTGTGGCGTCAATACCGGGCTGGCGGGTTTTGCCGCGGTCAATTCCAAGGGGCAGTGGAACGGCATCGACGTAGACCTGTGCCGCGCCGTGGCGGCCGCCGTGCTGGGCAGCGGCGACAAGGTGAAATACGTGCCGCTGAATGCGCAGCAGCGCTTTACCGCGCTGCAGTCGGGCGAGGTGGACCTGCTGGCGCGCAACACCAGCTTCACCCTGACGCGCGACGCCGGGCTGGGCCTGCACATGACGGCGGTGACCTACTACGACGGCCAGACCTTCATGGTGCCGAAGAAAAGCGGCATCACCAGCGCCAAGCAGCTCAAGGGCCAGACCGTTTGCGTGCAGTCCGGCACCACCACCGAGAAGAACCTCACCGACTACTCCCGCGCTCACGGGCTGGGCACCAAGCCGGTGGTGTTCGAGAAATTCGAAGCCGCCACCAGCGCCTATTTCGCGGGCCGCTGCGTGGCCTACACCACCGACGCCTCGGGCCTGGCCTCGGTGCGGGCGCAGGCCGCCGGCAAGCCGGGCGACCATGTCATCCTGCCGGAGCTGATCTCCAAGGAGCCGCTGGGTCCGATGGTGCGGCGCGGCGATGACGCCTGGTTCGCCATTGTCAAATGGGTGGTGTACGGGCTGATCGAGGCCGAGGAGCTGGGCATCACCCAGGCCAACGCAGCGCAGCGCAAAACCGACCCCAACCCCGCCGTGCAGCGCCTGCTCGGCACCGGCGACGACACCGGCAAGCTGCTCGGCCTGAACCGCGAATGGCTGCTGCACGCCATCACCACCAGCGGCAACTACGGCGAGATGTTCGAGCGCAACCTCGGCGCGCAATCGCCGCTGCGCCTGCCGCGGGGCGCCAACCGGCTGTGGAACCAGGGCGGGCTGATGTACGCCATGCCGCTGCGCTGACCGCCATGCCCGGAAACCGCCTGCGCGCCGCGCTGTACCAGGTGGCCCTGCTCGGGCTGCTGGCGGCGCTGGTGGCCTGGCTGGTGGTGAACCTGCAGGCCAACCTGCTGGCGCGGGGCATTCCGTCGGGGTTTGATTTCCTCACGCAACCGGCCGGCTTCGACATCGGCGAGAGCCTGCTGCCGTTCGATGCGGCGCAGAGCTACGGCCGGGCTTTTCTGGTGGGCCTGGTCAACACGCTGCGGGTCGCGCTGCCGGGCATGGTGCTGGCCACGCTGCTGGGCGTGGCCGTGGGGGTGGCACGGCGCTCGCACCACGCGCTGCTGCGCGGGCTGGGCACCGGCTACGTGGAGCTGCTGCGCAATGTGCCGCTGCTGCTGCAGTTGCTGCTCTGGTACCTGCTGTGCACCGAAGGCCTGCCCGCCATCGACGCGCCCTGGCAGGCCGGCCCGCTGTGGCTCGACAAGGCGGGCCTGCACCTGGGCACGCCCGCCGGCGCCACGCTGAGCCCCGAATACCTGGCGCTGCTGCTCGGCCTGGTGCTCTACACCAGCGCCTTCATTGCCGAGGTGGTGCGGGCCGGGCTGGGCGCGGTGGCGCGCGGCCAGATCCAGGCGGCGCAGGCGCTGGGCCTGTCGCCCGGCCAGGTGCTGCGCATCGTCACGCTGCCGCAGGCGCTGCGGCTGGTGGTGCCACCGCTGACCAACCAGTACCTGAACCTCACCAAGAATTCCTCGCTGGCGGTGGCCATTGGCTACCCCGACCTGGTGTCGGTTGCCAACACCGCGATCAACCAGACCGGCCGCGCGGTGGAATGCATCGTGGTCATCATGCTGGTGTACCTGGCCACCTCGCTGCTGACCGCGCTGGTGATGGGCCGCTACAACGCGCGCGTGGCGCTGCGCGGCAACTGACATGCACGCGCCCGTAGCTTTACGCCCTTCGCTGCGCACCCGGCTGTTCGGCAGCGCCGGGAACGGCCTGGCCACGCTGGTGCTGGGCGGGCTGTTGCTCGCGCTGCTGGTGCCGATGCTGCACTGGGGCCTGTGGCGGGCCCACTGGAGCGGCGACGCGCTGGCCTGCGCCGGCGGCGGTGCCTGCTGGGCGGTGGTGGCCGAGAAATACCGGCTCATCCTGTTTGGCCGCTACCCGTTCGAGGCGCACTGGCGCCCGCTGCTGGCCAGCCTGTTGCTGCTGGCCATGCTGGTGGCGAGTTGCAGGGCCTGGCTGCGCGGCACCCCGCTGCGCGCGGGCCGCTGGGCCACGGCCTGGGCGGCGGTGCTGCTGGCCGGCTGGCTGATGATGCGCGGGGGTGTGGCCGGCCTGGCGCTGGTGGAGACCGACCGCTGGGGCGGCCTGCCGCTGACGCTGCTGCTGGCCACGGTATCGAGCGCGCTGGCGTTTCCGCTGGCGGTGCTGCTGGCACTGGGCCGGCAGTCGGCCCTGCCGGCGGTGCGGGCGGCCTGCACCGTGACCATCGAGCTGGTGCGCGGCGTGCCGCTGGTGTCGGTGCTGTTTGTGGCCTCGTTCATGCTGCCGCTGCTGCTGCCGGCGGGCTTCACCGTGGATGTGCTGCTGCGGGTGCTGGCCGGCATCACGCTGTTTGCCGCCGCCTACATGGCCGAGGTGGTGCGCGGCGGGTTGCAGGCGGTGCCGGCGGGCCAGCGGCTGGCGGCCCAGTCGCTGGGCATGGGCTACTGGCAGGTGCAGCGCAACGTGGTGCTGCCGCAGGCGCTTTCGGCGGTGCTGCCGGCGCTGATGAACAACTTCATCGCCATCTTCAAGGACACCTCGCTGGTGACCATCGTGAGCCTGTACGAACTCACCGGCGCGCTCGACCTGGCGCTGAACGCCGACGCGCTGTGGCGGCCGTACAAGCTCGAAGGCTACCTGTTCATTGCGCTGGTGTATTTTGGGTTTTGCCTGGCGCTGTCGCGCACCAGCGAACGCATTGCGCAACGCGGCGCCCGCACCACCGGGGCGGCGCGGGCCTGACCGGGGAAGAAAAAGCGCCGGCCACAGAAAAGCCCGCGGGCAGCGGGCTTTTCAGGGTCTCCACCCGTGCGGGTGGGGAGGCGGTGAAGGCTCAGGCCAGCAGCAACACCACCACGCGGCGGTTCTGGGCATTGGCGTCGCGGCCCTTGCCCTGGGCAATCGGCTGGCTGCTGCCGTAGGAAATGATGCTCATGCGGTGCAGCGGCACACCGGCGGCGTGCAGGTAGTCGCGCACGGCCTCGGCACGCTCCAGACCCAGCTTCTTGTTCAGGGCCTTGCCGCCACGGGCGTCGGTGTGGCCCTGGATTTCGATGTAGGTGCCCTTGTTCTCGGCCTTCAGGCGGTTGACGAGTTCGTCGAGCGCCTGCTGGGTGCCTTCGGCCAGCTGGCTCTTGCCGGAGGCGAACTTCAGCACGTCGTCGGTCAGCGTGGCTTCATAGACCAGCTTGCCTTCGGCCAGCTTTTGCGCGGCAATGGCGCGGTCGAGCGCGTCCTGCGCGAGCTTGGAGGTGCTGGCAATGCCGGCTTCGTTCTTGCCGACTCGACCGTCGATGCTGGCCAGGCGGGTGTCCAGGCGCAACACGTCGCCGTCGATACGGCGCGCCAGCGCGTCATTCTGGGTGTTGACATAGTCCTTGGTAGCACAGCCCGACAGGACGGCGAGCACACCCAGCAGCGCGATGGAATAAGGCATCAATCTCACGGTATTTCCTCGTCAAGAAACAGACATACGTCACACGGAACGTGCGCGCGGCAGTTTATCACCTGAGGCCTTTAGTTCTCGCAAAGCGCAACCCGGGCAGCGCCAGCACGCTCTGCGCAATTCCGCGACAATTCCGGCATGGCCGCACAACGCTTCATATTTAATAGCAAAAAATACAGCATACGCGCTGGCCAAGGCCACATTTGGCTTCAAAAATACGGCGGAGCGGCCTGCTGATGCCCGCCATCCTGTACCTGCTGGCGGCCTGCAACCTGGTCATTGGCACCGGCGCCTTTGGCCTGGCCGGCATCCTGCAGCCGGTGAGCGTGGCCATGGACGTGAGCGTGGCGGCGGCCGGCCAGTCGATGACGGTATACGCCTTTGCCACGGCCCTGCTGGCGCCGCTGCTGCTGCTCGCCACCGGGCGCTGGCCGCGCAAGGCGGTGCTTCTGCTCGGGCTGGCGCTGTTTGCCGCCGGCACGCTGGTGTGTGCGCTGTCCACCGGCCTCGGCGGCCTGCTGCTGGGGCGGGTGCTGATGGGCGCCGGCGCGGTGTTCACGCCAGTGGCGGCCGGCATTGCGGTGGCGCTGGTGCCGCCGGAACGGCGCGGCAAGGCGCTCTCGCTCACCTTCCTGGGCATGAGCATGAGCTACGTGGTGGGCCTGCCGCTCACCGCCTGGCTGGGCCTGCAGTACGGCTGGCGCTGGCCGCTGTTCGGGGTGGTGGGCGCGGCGCTGCTGGCGCTGGCGCTGGTGGCCACCACCGTGCCGCGCCACATCAACGCGCCCGGCGCCAGCTTTGCCGGGCTGGGCGCCACGCTGCGCAACCCAGAAGTGGTGCGCACGCTGGTGCTCACGCTGCTGTATTTCAGCGCGATCTTCACCGTGTTTGCCTACATCGGCCCGGTGCTGCTGGCGCTCAACCCGGCGCAGGGCAGCCTGCTGTCGCTCACGCTGATGCTGTTCGGTTTTGCCGGCATGGCCGGCACGCTGTCGGGTGGCTGGGCCAGCGACCGCTTTGGCGCGCGGCCCACGCTGAAGCTGCAGCTGGCCGGCTTTGCCGCCGCGATGCTGGTGATCCCGCTGACCGCCGGCCACTGGGGTGCCACGGTGGCGGCCTTCATGGTGTGGGGCATCTGCGGCTTTGGCATGATGACGCCGCAGCAGACCCGGCTGGCCGGCGCGGTGCCGGCCCAGGCGCCGCTGCTGATGAGCCTGAACACCTCCATGCTGTATTTCGGCACAGCCATCGGTGCGGCCGTGGGCGGCCCGGCCGGCAGCGCCTGGGGCTTCGGCTGGCTGCCGTGGCTGGGCGTGGTGTTTGCCGTGCTGGGCGCGCTGACTTTCGGGACAATGCGCAAATGACCGCTTCCGATCAGCTCCACACCCTGCGCCGCGCGCTCGACGGCCTGCGCGCCGGCAACGGCACCGTCTCCGCCTTTTCCACCACGGCCCGGCAGCAAGCCGCGCTGATCGCCGCGCTGCCGCCCCGCTATGGCGAGGTGCTGCTGCAGTTGCTCGACCGGCTCGAATCGAGCGCGCTGTTTTCCGAGGAAAGCTGCTCCTTCAGCCAGAAGGAATTGTTCGACAGCCTGCAGTTCTGGCTGGACAAAGCCGGCGGCCAGCTGCCCGCCGATCAGGATTGACCCTGCCCATGGCAGGCCCGCGCGCCGCCGGAGACAATCCCGCCCATGTCCATCCACTGCTGCACCCCTGAAACCCCCACCGGCAGCGCCGACCCGCGCTACCGCCGCGTGCTGTGGATAGCCCTGCTGCTGAATGCGGCGATGTTCGTGGTGGAGCTGGCGGCCGGGGTGCAGGCCGGTTCGGTCTCGCTGCTGGCCGACGCGATCGATTTTTTTGGCGATGCGGCCAACTACGGGGTCACGCTCTGGGTGCTGGCCATGCCGATGGTCTGGCGCTCCCGCGCGGCGCAGCTGAAGGCGCTGAGCATGATGGCCTTTGGCGTCTTCGTGCTCGGCCGGGCGCTGTGGGCGCTGTGGAGCGGCGAGCCGCCCGAGGCCATCACCATGGGGGTGGTGGGCACGCTGGCGCTGCTGGTCAACCTGGGCGTGGCCTGGATGCTCTACGCCTGGCGCGAGGGCGATGCCAACATGCGCAGCGTCTGGCTGTGCTCGCGCAACGACGCCATTGGCAATATCGCGGTGATGCTGGCGGCGCTGGGTGTGCTGGGCACCGGCAGCAAGCTGCCCGACCTGGCGGTGGCCGCCGTCATGGCCACGCTGGCGCTGTGGAGCGGCATCACGGTGCTGCGCCATGCCCGGCAGGAACTGGCGGCACCGGCCCACAACGCTGCGACGCACGAACACGGCGGCCACGGCCATTGAACTTCCAGCCCGCCGCCCTATCATTCCCACCATGCGCCCGCTGCTGCTTGCCCTGCTGATCGTTCTGCTGCCCCTGCGCGGCTGGATGGGCGACGCCATGGCGGCAGGCATGCTGACGCAGCAGACGTATGCTATGCAAAGCATAGCTGAAACGACATATAACACGCTGGCCAGCGGCACATTGGAGCACCATTCCGCCGACGCAGCAGCCCCCTGCGCCGACCATGCCGCTGCCCCGTCTTCCCCGGGTGACGGCAAGCCCTGCTCCAGCTGCCCCGCCTGCGACATCTGCCATTCGGTGGCCCATGCGCCGCCGGTGCTGATCCCTCTCTCCGCGCACATCGCGGGCGCGCCACAGCCGCTGCCGCTGCTGCAACCCGCCAGCGCCGAGCGCACGGCCGGTTTCAAGCCCCCCATTTCCTGAGCCCACACCCGAAGTCCGTCCGCAGCCTGCCCCTGGGCTGCGGTGGTGTGTGTTTCAGGAGATTCCCGTGACTGCTTCTTTCCCGTTTCCCGTGCGCGCCCGTGCACTGCTCGCCACGCTGGCCCTTCCGGGCTGGGCCCTGGCGCAAACCGCCCTGCCGCCCATCGCAGACCCCGCGGCATCCACCGCTCCGGCCCACTACCAATCGGTATTTGCCCATACGCCCACCGGCGTGGAGCAGGGCCGCGTGGACTGGAAGCAGGCCAATGCCGACGTGGGCACGCAACAGCACCACCACCATCATCATGAATCGATGGCTCCCCCGCAGCAGGATGCAGCGCCCGCTGCCACGCCGCCGGCCCATGTCCACCACCACTGAGCACGCCATGGACTTCCCCCGAAATTCCTTCCGTACCCTCACCGCGGTGGCTACCCTGCTTCTGCTGTCCGGTTGCGCCACGGTCGCCCCTGACGGCCAGCGCGCCGCCGTGGAACAGCTCACCCAGGACCGGCTGGGTGGCACCACCGTGTCACTCGCTGCACCCACACCCCAAAGCGCCGAGCGGGTGCGGGAACTGCTGGCACAGCCCCTCAGTGCCGAAGCGGCCGTCACCATTGCGCTGCTGAACAACCCGGCGCTGCAATCGGCCTTCGCCCAGCTCGCCATCAGCGACGCCGACCGGGCGCAGGCCGGCCGCCTGCCCAACCCCCATGTGTCGCTCGGCGCGCTGCGCGAAGGGGACCTGCGCACCATCAACCGCGCCATCGGCTTCGACATCCTGGGCCTGCTGACGCTGCCCTGGCGCAGCACCTGGCAGAGCCAGCAGACCGAACTCGCCAAGCTGCAGGCCGCGCAGGAGGTGGTGCGGCTGGCGGCCGACACCCGCAAGGCCTGGGTCCACGCGGTGGCGGCGCAGCAGACCGCCGCCTACCTGCGCGACGTGAAGGAAGCCACCGAAGCCGGCGCCGAACTGGCCCGGCGCATGGCCCGGGTCGGCAACTGGTCGCGCCTGCGGCAGGCGCAGGAACAGCTCACGCTGGCCGACGCCACCGCTCAATTGGCCCGCGCCGAACTGGCCGCCCGCAGCCGCCGCGAACAGCTCATCCGGCTGATGGGGCTGTGGGGCGCCCAAACCCACTTCACGCTGGTGGAACGCCTGCCCGACCTGCCCGCGGCACCGCGCGACACCGGGGATGTGGAGGCGCAGGCCATCGCCCGGCGGCTCGACGTGCAAAGCGCCATCGACGAATCGCAGTACGTGGCCAGCTCGCTCGGCTACACGCGGGCCCGTGGCCTGGTGGGCACGCTGGCCATCGGCTACGAACGCAACAGCGTGTTCAACCACGCCACCGGCGAAAAATCCGTGGAACGCGGCCCCACGCTCGAACTGGAGCTGCCGCTGTTCGACGGGGCCTCGGCCCGCAACGCCCGGGCCGAGGCCCTCTACCAGCAGTCGGTGGCCAAGGTCCGCACGGTGGCCGGCACCGCCCGCAGCGAGGCGCGCGAGGCCTACGCCACCTACCGCACCGCCTACGACCTGGCGGTGGCCTACCGCGACGAGGTGGTGCCGCTGCGCCGATTCGTCGCCGACGAA
>DASWYJ010000109.1:0-13728 GCA_036405035.1 Burkholderiaceae bacterium | reverse complement strand
AATTACCGATAAAAATCAATAACTTAGAGTATTTTAATACCATGCCTCACCGCCAAGTGGCCGCATGGTATCGAATCAAGATCATGGCATCAGCCTAGCCAGTGCCATGCACCATACCATGAAAAATTCGTGCTTGGCGATGCCTGAGAGTGCTTGAACTTGCCAGACAGAAAACGCAAAAATCAACCTAAATCAATGATTTATAAGCGATTTTTGCCTGCCATTGCCGGCCCGTGCCAGACACCCAATCACTCCCACTCGATGGTTGCTGGCGGCTTGCTCGATACGTCGTAGGTCACCCGGTTGATGCCGCGCACCTCGTTGATGATGCGGCTGGACACCTTTTTCAGCAGCGCATAGGGCAGTTCCGCCCAGTCGGCCGTCATGAAATCGCTCGTCTGCACGGCGCGCAGCGCGACCACATAGTCGTAGGTACGGCCGTCGCCCATCACGCCTACGCTCTTGACCGGCAGGAACACGGTGAAAGCCTGGCTGGTCAGGTCGTACCAGGTCTTGCCGGTGGCCGGATCGGTGAAATTGCGCAGCTCCTCGATGAAGATGGCGTCGGCCCGGCGCAGCAGGTCGGCGTATTCCTTCTTCACCTCGCCCAGGATGCGCACACCCAGGCCGGGCCCGGGGAAGGGATGGCGGTAGACCATCTCGGGCGGCAGACCCAAGGCCACGCCCAGCTCACGCACTTCGTCCTTGAAAAGGTCGCGCAGCGGCTCCAGCAGCTTGAGGCCAAGTTGCTCCGGCAGGCCACCCACATTGTGGTGGCTCTTGATGGTCACGGCCTTCTTGCTTTTGGCACCACCGGACTCGATCACGTCCGGGTAAATGGTGCCTTGTGCCAACCACTTGGCTCCTTTAGTTGATGTACCACTTGAAGTGAGTTTGGCAGCCTCGGCCTTGAAAACCTCAACAAACTCCCGGCCAATGATCTTGCGCTTGGCTTCCGGCTCGCTCACACCGGCCAGGTGGCCCAGAAATTGGTCGGCCGCATCAACGCGGATGACCTTGGCGTGCAGTTTGCCCACGAACATGTCCATCACCATGTCACCCTCGTTCAGGCGCAGCAGGCCATGGTCGACGAAAACGCAGGTCAACTGGTCGCCGATGGCGCGGTGGATCAGGGCAGCCGCGACGCTGGAGTCCACCCCTCCCGACAAGCCCAGAATCACCTCTTCATCGCCCACCTGCCGGCGGATGGATTCCACCGCCTCTGCAATATGGTCACGCATGACCCAGTCGGGCCTAGCGCCGCAAATGCCGAGCACGAAACGCTCCAGAATCGCCTGCCCCTGTACCGTATGGGTAACCTCGGGATGGAACTGCACCGCGTAGAACTGGCGCGCTTCGTCTGCCATGCCGGCAATCGGACAGCTGTCGGTGCTGGCCATCAGCTTGAAACCGGGCGGCAACTCGGTCACCTTGTCGCCGTGGCTCATCCAGACGTTGAGCATGCCGTAGCCATCGGCGGTGGTGAAATCGGCAATGTCTTTCAGCAGCGCGGTATGGCCCCGGGCGCGCACTGCCGCAAAACCGAATTCGCGCTGGTGGCCGCTTTCCACCTTTCCCCCCAGCTGGTGCGCCATGGTCTGCATGCCGTAGCAAATGCCCAGCACCGGCACGCCCAACCCAAACACCGCCTCCGGCGCCTTGTCGGTACTGTCTTCATACACGCTCGCATGGCTGCCGGACAGGATGACGCCCTTGAGCGTGCCATCTGCTGCCCAGGTGCGCACCCAGTCATCGGTCACGTCGCAGGGATGCACTTCGCAGTACACATGGGCTTCCCGCACACGGCGGGCAATCAGCTGCGTGACCTGGGAGCCAAAGTCGAGGATGAGGATTTTCTGGTGTTGCATGGCAGCGGAGCGGAAAAGAAAAAAGGGGCGGCCCTGCGGCGGCCCCTGCGGGGAGCGAGTGGCTTACTCTGCCCTGTAGTTGGGCGCTTCCTTCGTGATCTGCACATCGTGCACATGGCTTTCGCGCATGCCGGCCGCAGTGATCTGGACAAATTCGGCCTGTGCCTTCATGTCCTCGATCGTCGCGCAGCCGCAATAGCCCATGCTGGCGCGCAGGCCACCCGCCATCTGGAACACGATGGCGACCAGTGAGCCCTTGTACGGCACCCGGCCCTCGATGCCCTCGGGCACCAGCTTGTCGGCGTTGGGGTTGCTCGAATTGGTTTCCTGGAAATAGCGGTCGGCACTGCCCTGCTGCATGGCGCCAATGCTGCCCATGCCGCGGTAGCTCTTGTAGCTGCGGCCCTGGTACAGCACGATCTCGCCCGGCGCCTCTTCGGTACCGGCAAACATGCCCCCCATCATCACCGTGCTGGCACCGGCGGCAATGGCCTTGGAGATGTCACCGCTGTAGCGGATGCCGCCATCGGCGATCAGCGGCACACCACTTCCGGCCAGCGCGGTGGCCACGTTGTCGATGGCAGTGACTTGCGGCACACCCACGCCGGCCACGATGCGGGTGGTGCAGATCGAGCCAGGGCCGATACCGACCTTGACCGCATCCGCACCCACATCGGCCAGTGCCCGGGCTGCTGCGCCGGTAGCGATGTTGCCGCCGATCACGTCGATCTGCGGGAAATTCTGCTTCACCCAGCGCACCCGTTCGATCACACCCTTGCTGTGGCCATGCGCGGTGTCCACCACGATGGCGTCCACACCGGCCTTCACCAGCAGGTCCACGCGCTGCTCGGTGTCTTCACCCACCCCCACCGCAGCCCCAACCCGCAGCCGGCCCGCAGGGTCGCGCGCGGCATTGGGAAAACTGGTCTGCTTGGTGATGTCCTTCACCGTGATCAGGCCCTTGAGCTCGAAATCGTCGTCGATCACCAGCAGCCGCTCCAGCTTGTGCTTGTTCAGCAGCGCCTTCGCCTCGGCGGCGGTGGTGCCTTCGCGCACGGTGATGAGTTTTTCGCGCGGTGTCATGATGGCGCTGACCGGCACGTCATAGCGGGTTTCGAAACGCAGGTCACGACCGGTCACGATGCCGATCACCTTGCCGCCGTCGAGCACCGGAAAGCCGGAAATCCCCAGCTGCTCGCTCATCGCCATGACCTGGCGGACGGTGTGCGTCGGCGTGATCACGACCGGGTCACGCAACACGCCCGATTCGTAGCGCTTGACGCGCGCCACTTCGGCGGCCTGCTGCTTGGGGCTGAGGTTCTTGTGGACGATCCCCATCCCGCCCTCCTGCGCAATGGCGATCGCCAGGCGCGCCTCGGTCACGGTGTCCATTGCGGCGGACACGAGCGGCAGATTCAGGGTGATATTGCGGGACAGGCGGGTCGCAAGCGACGTGTCCTTGGGCAGGACCTGGGAGAACGCGGGCACCAGCAACACATCGTCGAAGGTGAGCGCTTTTCCTAAAAGGCGCATGTGAAAGCTCCAAAAAACGGATTGTACCCTTGCACCGGGACCCGCCTGGCAGCCGGGGAATTGCGCACAACCGCACTGCGCCGACCCCGGCGCGGAGGGATACACTCGCGCCATGCCCATTGCCCTCCTGCGCTCCGCCCTCTGCTGCATGCTGGCAGTGGCCTGCTGTGCCGTGTCGGCCCAGTGGGCATGGCGCGATGCGGCTGGCAACCGGGTCTACAGCGACCAGCCGCCACCAGCCAGCGTGCCCGACAGGGACATACTGCGCCAACCCGGCGGCAGCCGCCCTGCCGCTGCGGCCACGGAGCCCGCCAGCGCCGCCGAAGGCAGCCGGCCCGCAGCGTCTGCACCCCAGGCCGGGGCCTCCGCTGCGGACCGGGAACAGGATGCCCAGCGCAAGAAGGCCGAGGCGGCCGAAGCCGCCCGCGCCAAGGCCCAGGAAGAGCGGCTGGCCAAGGCCCGTGCCGAAAACTGCCTGCGAGCCCGCCAGGCCAAGGCAACGTTCGATTCGGGCATCCGCATTGCCCGCACGAATGCCCAGGGTGAACGCGAGATTCTGGACGATGCCACCCGCAGTGCGGAAGCCAAGCGTCTGAACGAGATCATTGCCTCCGATTGCAAGTGATTTCGGCCTCTGGCCAGCATCCAGGCTATCGCCATTGCTCCTTATTCAGGAGCAATGCCACCAACCCTGCAATCAGTAGCCCGCCTTGGCCCCTGGCCGCTTGCGGGCAAAGAGGCCGGCAGTGCGCGCCCCCTGGCGCTGGAATCGCTGGCGCCGGGCGACCTTGGGATCCACCGTCAACGGCCGGTATACCTCGACCCGGTCACCGTCCTGCAACACCTGCGTGAGTGCAGCGGAGTGCCCCCAGATCCCGACATCCACCGCCGCCACCGGAACAGGCGGCTCCAGCAGGGCCAGCACACCGCTGGCCTGCAGCGCGTCAGCCACCGTGGCACCCGCCGGCATGTCGAGCGCCCGCTCGAACACCGCACGCGCGGAGGGTGCATGGACCACTGATACGCGCAGCCCTTCAGCCATACACCTGCTCCGCCCGCTTGACGAAGGCATCCACCAGGCTGCCGGCGATCTTGTCGAACACCGGGCCGACCAGCAGGGCCAGCGCGGCATTGTCAAAACCGTACTGCAACTGCAGCGTGACCCGGCAGGCCCGCTGCGCAGGCGCGCCGGCTCCGGCGTGGCCGTCGAGCGATTGGAAGCGCCATTCCCCGCTGAGCTGCGAAAAGGGGCCCTGCACCAGGTGCAGCGCAACCTGCTGGTCGGCGATGTGCGTGTTGCGGGTCGTGAAACGCTGGTGCAGACCGCCGATGCTGATGCCGATCTCGGCCGTCATGCCGTTGGCGTGCGTTTCCAGCACCCGCGCCTGGTCGCACCAGGGCAGGAATTCGGGATACCGGGGAACATCGGTCACCAGCGCGAACATCTCGGCCGGGCTGTACCAGATCAATACGGATTTTTCGACGGTTTTCATGCAGGAACACGGTGCCGTGCAGCAGACTGGCGGGACGCAGCCAGCCACTAGAATAGGCGCCGCGCGATCCATTGTATGAAGGCTGCGCGCCCCCACCTGCAGGCCATGGCCAAAAAACCCGAATCCCCCTCCCAGAAAAACGCCCGGATCGCCGACAACAAGAAGGCGGCGTACAACTATTTCTTCGAGGAGCGTTTCGAAGCCGGCATGGTGCTGGAAGGCTGGGAGATCAAGGCGCTACGCGAAGGCAAGGTGCAGCTCACCGACGGCTATGTGGTGATCCGCAATGGCGAGCTGTTTGTGCTGGGCTGCCAGATCAACCCGCTGAAAAGCGCCTCCACCCACATCAACCCCGATTCGGTGCGCACCAAGAAGCTGCTGATGCACAAGGCCGAAATCAAGCGGCTGATCGGCAAGGTGGAGCAGAAGGGCTACACCCTGGTGCCACTCAATCTGCACTGGAAGGCCGGCAAGGTGAAGTGCGATATCGCCCTTGCCAAAGGCAAGGCCGAACACGACAAGCGGGACACCATCAAGGACCGCGAAGGCAAGCGCGAGGTCGAGCGCGCAATGAAAAGCCGTCACCGCTGAGCCGGGATACCGGCCTGCCCCTTGCGGGGCGCTCTCAGACCAGGTCGTACAGCGGGTGGGCGTATGCCGGCCAGGCACTGGTGAAGAAGCCCGCCACCATGTCGGGGGTCACGGCGTCGATCTGTGCAGGGTTCCAGCGCGGCTGGTGGTCCTTGTCGATCGCCAGTGCGCGGATGCCTTCCACCGTTTCGCTCGCCGCGCCGCGCCGGCCCAGGTGCACGGTGTCGAAGCAGCGGCGTACCAGCGTGCGCTCCATGCGCAGGCAATCGCCGAGCCCCCGTGCACGGCCGCGGCGAATCTGCTCCAGCACCACGGCCAGCATCAGCGGCGAACGCTTGTCGAGCAATGCCAGGGTGGCATGCGCCCACTCGGATGCGCCGGCTGCCAGTGCGGCCCCGATTGCCGGCACATCCGACGCCGCAAATGCCGCGTCGATGGCCGCCGTTGCCGGCTTTTTGGGCTGCGCCGCAAAGCGGGTGCGCACCCAGTGCTCAATGGCATGCGAACTCTCGAAGGGTGTGCCCGCCAGCGTGTCCCACAACACGGGCAATTGGGCAGAATCGATGTGGCCGTCGGCCAGGCCCCAGGCCACCGCCTCGGCGCTGCCGATGGTCAGCCCGGTCAGCGCCAGATACTCGCCCACGCGGCCAGGGCATCGACTCAGGAAATAGCTGCCCCCTACGTCAGGAAACAGGCCAATGCCGGTTTCAGGCATCGCCATCTTCGTGCGTTCGGTCACCACCCGCAGGCTGGCGCCCTGGCTGATCCCCATGCCGCCGCCCATCACGATGCCATCCATGAAGGCGATGTAGGGCTTGGGATAGGTTGCGATCAGGTAGTTGAGGCGGTACTCCTCGGTGAAGAAATCCTCCAGCGCCGGATCCCCGCCCAGCGCAGCCTGGTGAAAGAAGCGGATATCCCCTCCTGCGCAGAAGGCGCCAAACGGCCCCTCACGCCCCATGCCACGCACCGCGACAGCCAGCACGGCGGGATCGTCGCGCCACGCGAGCAGGTGGGCCGTCAATGCGCGCACCATATCGAGCGACAACGCGTTCAGCGCCTTCGGCCGGTTGAGCGTCAGAAAGCCGATCGGGCCGCGCAATTCGGCGATCACATCAGCGCTGTTGTAGCGAGTTTCCATTGCTTGATCTCCATCCCAGCCATTCGTTGGCCACCAGCGCACCCAGAACCAGTGTGCCGCCCGCCAGCACGGCCACACCCGGCTGCTCGCCGGCCAGCAGCCAGGCCCACGCGATACCCAATACCACTTCCAGCAAGGCCAGCAATGCCACCTCGGGCGCCTTCAGCACACTGGCACATGCCACGGCAAGACAACATGGAATGGCAAGCTGGACCAATCCCAGCAGCGCCAGCAGCGCGATATCGTGCGGCGTGGCGTGCAGCGGCCAGGCCAGCGGCAGCGTGGCCGCAGCAGACACGGCGGCCCCGATCATCACGGCCGGCAGCAGGTCCACAGGCCCGTTGCGCTGGGCCCGTTGCACCAGCGTCCAGTTGACCGCGCTGGCCACCGGAACCCCCAACCCTACCAGACTCCCCATAGCTGTGCCGGCGCCACCCAGGTCGGCGGCAAACATCGCCACCAGCCCCACGCCCGCCACCACAATGGCCATCCAGGTCCGCAGCGCAATCTGCTGGCCCATCCACCACCGCGCCAGCAGCGCCGTGAACAGCGGGCCGAGTGCCATCGTGACCAGTACCTGCGCCACGCTGGTCAGGGTGAGCGCAACCATGAAAGCCGTGAACATCACGCTCCAGCACAGGCCGGAGAGCCAGAGCGCCACACCACCCCGGCGCAGGGCTTGCCCCAGCGCCCGGCCACGCACCAGCGGCAGCAGCACCAGCAGGGACAGCAATGTGAAGAAGCTGCGCCAGAACGTCACCTCGAAACTGCGCGCCACCTCCAGTTGCCGCGTGACCACACCGGCAATCGACCACAGCAGCGTGACCAGCACCATCAGCCAGACAGCGTGGGTGTGGCGCAGGGTCACGGCAGATGGTCCGGCAGCGTTGCTCAGCCCTCGCGGCTGGCGCGCTTGCGCTCGTGTTCCTTCAGGTGGCGCTTGCGCAGCCGGATGCTCTTGGGCGTGATTTCCACCAGCTCATCATCCTCAATGAATTCCACGCCGTATTCCAGCGTCAGCTCGATCGGCGGCGTGATCTTGATCGCGTCTTCCTTGCCGGAGACGCGGAAGTTGGTCAGCTGCTTGGTGCGGGTGGCGTTGACCACCAGGTCGTTGTCGCGGCTGTGGATACCGACGATCATGCCCTCGTACACCGGGTCGTTGGCACGCACGAACATGCGGCCACGGTCGTCCAGCTTGCCGAGTGCGTAGGTGAAAATTTCACCGTCGTCCATGGAGATCAGCACGCCGTTCTTGCGGCCACCGATATCGCCCTTGTGCGGCTCGTAGCTGTCGAAGATGTTGGAGATCAGGCCCGAGCCGCGGGTCAGGTTCAGGAACTCGTTGGAGAAGCCGATCAGGCCCCGTGCCGGGATGCGGTATTCCAGGCGCACACGGCCCCGGCCGTCCGGCTCCATGTTGACCAGCTCGCCCTTGCGTTCGCCCAGCGCCTGCATCACGCCGCCCTGGTGCTGTTCTTCGATGTCGGCCGTGACCATTTCGATGGGCTCGCAACGCTCGCCGTCGATGTCCTTGAAGACCACGCGGGGCTTGGACACCGCCATCTCGTAGCCCTCGCGGCGCATGTTTTCCAGCAGGATGGTCAGGTGCAGTTCACCACGGCCCATGACCTCGAACACGCCTTCTTCGTCGGTTTCCTTGACGCGCAGCGCCACGTTGTGTTGCAGTTCTTTCTGCAAACGGTCCCAGATCTGGCGGCTGGTGACGTACTTGCCTTCGCGGCCGGCCAGCGGGCTGGTGTTGACGCAGAAGTTCATCGTCAGCGTGGGCTCGTCGACCTTGAGCATGGGCAACGGGGCCGGGTTCAGCGGGTCGGTGATGGTCACGCCAATGCCGATGTCGGCAATGCCGTTGATCAGCACAATGTCGCCCGGGCCGGCTTCGGTGGCCTGCACCCGCTCCAGGCCCTGGAAGGTCAGCACCTGGTTGACGCGGCCCTTGACGCTCTTGCCGTCCGGACCTTCCATCACCACCACGTCCATCATCGGGCGGACAGTGCCGGCGCTGATGCGGCCCACGCCGATACGGCCGACGAAGGTGGAAAAGTCCAGCGCGGAAATCTGCAGTTGCAGCGGCGCGGCCGGGTCACCCTTTTGGGCCGGCACATGCTTGAGCACGGTGTTGAACAGGGCCGACATGTCGGGGCCCCATTGCTCACCGGGCGCGCCCTCTTCCAGCGATGACCAGCCGTTGATGCCGGAGGCATAGACCACCGGGAAATCGAGCTGCTCATCGGTTGCGCCCAGCTTGTCGAACAGGTCGAAGGCGGCGTTCACCACGTAGTCGGGGCGGGCACCGGGCTTGTCAACCTTGTTCACCACCAGAATGGGCTTGAGACCCAGGGCCAGCGCCTTCTTGGTCACGAAGCGGGTCTGCGGCATCGGGCCTTCCTGGGCGTCGATCAGCAGCACCACACCGTCCACCATGGACAACGCACGCTCCACCTCGCCACCGAAGTCGGCGTGGCCGGGGGTGTCGACGATGTTGATGTGGGTGCCTTCCCAGGTCACGGCACAGTTCTTGGCCAGGATGGTGATGCCACGCTCTTTTTCAATCGCGTTGTTGTCCATCACCGTGTCGACCACCTTCTCGTGTTCGGCAAAGGTGCCCGACTGGCGCAGCAACTGGTCGACCATGGTGGTCTTGCCGTGGTCAACGTGCGCAATGATGGCAATGTTGCGAATCTGTTTGGTGCTCATGGTGGTTTCCTGAAGGGGTGTCACACGGTCGCGTGTGGTCGGTTTTCTAAAATCTGTTGGATGTCGACGGGGCTGAGCAGGCGGTCGGGAATCAGTTCCTGCGCCGTGATGTGGGCCACGCCCAGCAAAGCTTCGGGCGCTGTGCCGAATACCGCCACCGCGGTCGCGTCGGGTAAATCGACCCGGCGGCGCAAGCCGCTCAGAAAGCGCCCCGCATTGTCGGTATCAAGTGTGACGCGCGCATGGCGTGCCAGCAGCGACTCCACTGGCAGCAGGCTGTCCAGCCGCGCTTCTTCGCTCATGGCTTCCAGCGCGGTGATCGTCACGCACTGGGCTTCGGTGAAATCACCGGTGGCCACACGGCGCAGCGCGCGCAGATGGCCGCCACAGCCCAGGGCTTCGCCAATGTCTTCGCCCAGCGTACGGATATAGGTTCCCTTGCTGCAGGCCACCCGCAGGCGCAGGAAAGGTTCGTCGCACAACAGGTCCACATCCAGCAGTTCCAAGTCATGGATCACCACTGCACGCGGCGCGCGCTCGACCGTTTCGCCCTGGCGAGCGTACTCATACAAGGCCTTGCCGTCCTTTTTCAGCGCACTGTGCATGGGCGGCACCTGTTCGATGGGCCCCATGAAGCGGTCCAGCACCTCGACTACCTGGCCCAGCGTGCAGGCCACCGGGCGGGTGTTGATCTCCGTACCCTCGGCATCGGCGGTACTGGTGCGTACACCCAGACGCACCGTGGTCTCATAGGTCTTGTCGGCGTCCAGATGCAACTGGCTGAACTTGGTGGCTGCGCCAAAACACAGCGGCAGAACGCCGGTGGCCAGCGGATCCAGCGTGCCGGTATGGCCGGCCTTTTCAGCGCGCAGCAGCCACTTGGCCTTCTGCAACGCATCGTTGCTGGAAAGACCCAGTGGCTTATCGAGCAGCAGCACCCCATGCACAGGGCGCCGTTGCACCCTGGTGCGTGGCGCGTTCATGCTCAATCCTCGTTCTTGGAACGCGAAGCGACGGCCTTGGAAATCAGCGCATTCATATCGGCCGCACGCTCGGTGGTGCGATCAAAGACAAAATGCAGCGTCGGCACGGTGTGGATGTGCAGGCGCTTGAACAGGCCATTGCGCAGGAACCCTGCCGCCTGGTTCAGCGCCAGCGTGGTTTCCTCCGGATCGCCGGTCAGCAGGCTGAAATAGATCTTGGCGTGGGCGTAGTCGGGCGTGACCTCTACCGCCTGCAGCGTGACCATGCCCACACGCGGATCCTTCAGCTCGCGCGCGATCAGCTCCGCCACATCACGCTGGATCTGGTCGGCAACCTTGAAGCTGCGGTTGGGTGTGGCGGATTTCTTGGCGGGCATGGGGACTGGAGTCTCGGAGGCGGAAGGACATTCCGTGTGCGACACGGCACACGGAACGTTCTATTGGCACCTGTCAGAGCGTACGGGCAACTTCCTTGATTTCGAAGAACTCCAGCTGGTCGTTGACCTGGATATCGTTGTAGTTCTTCAGCTTGATACCGCACTCGAAGCCTTCCTTGACTTCGCGCACGTCGTCCTTGAGCCGTTTGAGTGACTCCAGTTCACCGGTATAGACCACCACGTTGTCGCGCAACAGGCGGAAGCGCGCCGAGCGATTGACCATGCCTGAGGTGACCATACAGCCGGCCACGGTGCCGATCTTGGATGCGACGAACACGGTGCGAATCTCGGCCATGCCGATGACTTCTTCGCGCTTGTCCGGTGTCAGCATGCCCGACATGGCGACCTTGAGCTCATCGACTGCGTCGTAAATGATGCTGTAGTAGCGGATATCGACACCATTGTTCTCCGCCAGCTTGCGTGCACCGGCATCGGCCCGCGTGTTGAAGCCAATGATGACTGCCTTCGAGGCGATGGCCAGGTTGACGTCGGATTCGCTGATGCCGCCGACGGCGGTGTACACCATCTGCACCTTGACTTCATCGGTCGAGAGCTTGAGCAGCGAAGCGGCAAGCGCTTCCTGCGAACCCTGCACGTCGGCCTTGACGATGATGGGCAGCGTCTTGACCTCGCCTGCCGTCATGTCGGAGAACATGTTCTCCAGCTTGGCAGCCTGCTGCTTGGCCAGCTTGGTGTTGCGGAACTTGCCGGCGCGGTAGGTGGCGATTTCGCGTGCACGGCGCTCGTCGGTCATCACCATGAACTCGTCGCCCGCCTGGGGCACTTCGGTCAGGCCCTGGATTTCCACCGGGATCGATGGCCCGGCGGACTTGATGGGCCTGCCGTTTTCGTCGAGCATGGCGCGCACGCGGCCATAGGTCTGGCCAGCCAGCACCACATCGCCGGTTTTCAGCGTACCCGATTGCACCAGCACGGTGGCCACCGGGCCACGACCTTTGTCGAGCTGGGCTTCGATCACCAGGCCCTTGGCCATCGCCTCGACCGGCGCCTTCAGCTCCAGCACTTCAGCCTGCAGCAGCACCTGCTCCAGCAGTTGGTCGATGCCCTGGCCGGTCTTGGCCGATACCGACACGAATGGCGAATCGCCGCCGTATTCTTCGGGCACCACTTCCTCGACCACCAGTTCCTGTTTCACCCGCTCGGGGTTGGAATCAGGCTTGTCGATCTTGTTGACGGCTACCACGATCGGCACACCAGCCGCTTTCGCGTGCTTGATGGCTTCCTTGGTTTGTGGCATCACGCCGTCATCGGCAGCCACCACCAGGATCACGATGTCGGTGGCCTTGGCACCACGCGCACGCATGGCGGTGAACGCCTCGTGGCCCGGGGTATCGAGGAAGGACACCATGCCGCGCGGGGTTTCCACGTGGTACGCACCAATATGCTGCGTAATGCCACCGGCTTCACCGGCCGCCACCTTGGCGCGGCGGATGTAGTCCAGCAGCGAAGTCTTGCCGTGGTCGACGTGGCCCATCACGGTCACCACCGGCGCACGCGGCAGCGATTCAGCCACCTGACCCGACACTTCTTCGTCGGTGAAGGCTTCCGGGTCGTCCAGCGCAGCGACGATGGCGGTATGGCCCATTTCCTCCACCACGATCATTGCGGTGTCCTGGTCGAGCGGCTGGTTGATCGTGACCATCTGGCCCAGCTTCATCAGGTGCTTGATGACTTCCGAGGCCTTGATCGCCATCTTGTGCGCGAGTTCTGCCACGGTGATGGTTTCCGGCACGTGCACTTCCAGGATGCGTGCCTCGACTGGTGCAGTCTGCACCATTTCAGTGCGGTCATTGCGGTCGTTGGAGCGCCGGCCACGCGGCCCGCCGCGCCAGTTGGAACCACCCCGACCCACGCCTCCGCTGCTGTCGCCGCGGGTCTTGATTTCTTTCTTCTTCGCCGGATCACCAGCCCAGCTCGACGAGAGCTTGGCCGATTTGACTTCCTTGTTGGCGTCGCCCGGCGCAGCCGGTGCGCCCGGACGCGCGGTGGCGCCGGCCGCCGGTTTGTGCAGCGTACCCTTCATGCCCGGCTTGGCCGGATCGGCCTTGGCGACCGGTTTGGCTTCTTCGGGCTTCTTGGCAGTCAATACCTTCTTGGGCGCGGCCATCATCGCGCGAATGGCTTCCGCCTCGGCCAATGCCTTGCGGCGGCGCTCGTCAAGATCACGGGCGCGGGCGGCCTCGTCATCGGCGCGGGCCTTGGATTCGGCCAGCGCCTTCTGGCGCGCCTCTTCCTTGGCGGCGGCTTCGGCCGCAATACACTGGGCCTTGGCTTCGGCGTCGGCCTTGCTTTCCGAAGCCAGCTGGTCAGCCTGCAGATCCTTCTTGGCGCGCTGGGCCGCTTCGTAGGCAGCCGCGCGCTCTTCGGCTTCGCGTTCGCGGGTCTCCAGCGATTCGCGTTCACGGCGCTTCTCTGCCAACTCCTGTTCCTGGCGGCGCAGCAGTTCGGCCTGGCGGCGGGCTTCTTCCTCGCGGCGGGCCAGTTCGGCATCATCCACCACCGACACCGGGGCGCCGCCCTGCGATTCGGGCTCGTACTCGGCCGATGCCGGCGAGAGTTCCACCTCGTCATCGCGCTTGATGAAGGTGCGCTTCTTGCGCACTTCGACCTGGATGGTGCGGGCGCGCCCGGTGGCGTCGGCCTGCTTGATTTCACTGGTGGATTTTTTCACCAGCGTGATCTTCTTGCGGTCGGCCGCAACGGTGCCATGGCTGGCCTGCAGGAAGCCGAGCAGCTTTTGCTTGTCGGCATCGGTCAGGGGGTCGGCGGTGGTCGATTTGCTCACGCCGGCCGCACGCAGCTGGTCAAGCAGGGTTTCGGCGGATTTCTTGAGTTCGGATGCGAACTCGGCAACGGTGGTGCTGGACATATCGGGCGTTCCTTGTCTGGGCCTTCATGATCAGGACTCGGGGGTTGCATCACTGGAGAACCAGTGGGCAC
>DASWYJ010000108.1:0-9123 GCA_036405035.1 Burkholderiaceae bacterium | reverse complement strand
CGCCGTGAAGGCCGGGGCATTGCGATCCTGGCCTTCGGCACGCTGCTGTACCCGGCGCTCGCGGCCGCCGAGAAGCTCGGCGCCACCGTGGTCAACATGCGCTGGGCCAAGCCGCTCGATCTGCCGCTGCTGCTGCAGGTGGCGCGCAGCCACGATGCGCTGGTGTCGGTGGAAGAGGGCGCGGTGATGGGTGGAGCCGGCAGTGCGGTGGCGGAAGCCCTGCAGGCTGCCGGTGTGCAGCGACCGCTGCTGCAGCTGGGCCTGCAGGACCAGTTCATCGAACATGGCGATCCCGGCAAGCTGCTGGCACTGCAGGGGCTGGATGCCGCCGGCATCGAGGCTGCAATTCGCCAGCGCTTCCTGGCCAGCGCCGATGCTGCCCCACCCGCTCTGAAAATCGTAGCCTGAAGCGGATGTGGCAAGGGCGCAGGGCGCCTTGCCGCGTGGGTGACAGATGCCCTGTCTGCGCGAGGGAAAACCCCCGCCGGTGGCCCGGCACGGCTTTCTACAATGGCCGCTGCCCTTGTAAGACCCGCGTGCGCCATGCCGCGCGGGGTGCCATGTTTCAAACCAGGAGAGAAGCCCCATGGATCGTCGTTCCCTCATCAAAAATGCCGGTATCGCCGGTGTGCTGGCCGCCGGCATCGCCCCGGCCGTGCATGCCCAGGCCGCCATCCGCTGGCGCCTCGCATCGAGCTTCCCGAAATCGCTCGACACCATCTACGGTGGCGGCGAGGTGTTTGCCAAGGCCGTCAAGGCCATGTCGGGCGGCAAGTTCGAGATTTCGGTGCATGCCGGCGGCGAACTGATGCCTCCCTTCGGCGTGGTCGATGGCGTTCAGAACGGCACCGTCGAGATGTGCCACACCGTGCCCTACTACTTCTACGGCAAGAACCCGGCGTTCGCCATCGGCTCGGCCATCCCCTTCGGCATGAACGCACGCCAGATGACCGCCTGGATGCTGCACGGCAATGGCCGCAAGCTGATGAACGAGCTGTACGCCAAGTACAACATGGTGAGCTTCAACGGCGGCAACACCGGCACCCAGATGGGCGGCTGGTTCCGCAAGGAAATCAAGTCCGTCGCCGACTTCAAGGGCCTGAAGATGCGCCTGGGCGGCGGCCTCGTGGGCGAGGTGATGACCAAGCTCGGCGCGGTTCCACAGAGCCTGCCGGGTGGCGAGATCTACCAGGCGCTGGAAAAGGGCACGATCGACGCTGCCGAATGGGTGGGGCCCTATGACGACCAGAAGCTCGGCTTCAACAAGGTGGCGCCGAACTACTATTACCCCGGCTGGTGGGAGGGTGGTCCCGAGGTGGATTTCTTCATCAACCAGAAGGCATTCGACGGCCTGTCGGCCGAGAACAAGGCCATTGTCGAGGCGGCGGCCGCACAGGCCAGCACCGACATGCTGGCCAAGTACGACGCGCTGAACCCCACGGCCCTGAAGCAGCTGGTGGCTGCCAAGACCAAGGTGCTGCCGTTCCCGCAGGCCGTGCTCGACGCTTCCTTCAAGGCGTCGATGGAGGTCTACCAGGAGCTGGCCGCCAAGAGCGAAGACTGGAAGAAGATCTACGCCGATTTCCGCAACTTCCAGCGCGACCAGGTGCTGTGGTTCCGCTTCGCCGAAGGCCGTTTCGACTCCTTCATGGCGGCGCAGAAGCTCTGACCCTGCCGCGCCCCGGTACCAAAGCCCCGCTTGCGGGGCTTTTTTCATGGCCTGCCGTCCGGCGGCGGAGGCACTTTGTCACAGCTTGCAACTGCCACCGCAGCAGGCGTCCAACACCCGCCTTTTTTATCACCTTTTTTTCGCACATGCGCCACGGGCTCTTGGTATGCTGGCCTGTATGGAGAAGGTGTTCGGGGGAGGTGCCGGTGTCATGCGCCGGCTGCGGCAGGGATGGCGGGCCCATCCCCGGTTGCGGCTGGCGGTACCGGCCGTGCTGGTGCTGCTGGCGGTCGTGCTGTGTGGCTGGTGGGAAATGCAGGCATCGCCGCTGCAGGCACGCTACTTCACGGCCTGGGCCGAGGAACTGGCCTTCGATGTCCAGCCTGGTGCTGCCGATACCCTGCGGGTGCCACAATCCGGCCCCTTCGATGAGCGCCTGGGATACACCCGGATACCGGCCTTCACCGAGCGATTGGCCAAGCTGGGCCATGTGGTCACTGCCCAGGCCCGCCAGTCGGACGCACTGGCCCGCTACATGGACAGCGGCTACTACCCGCCGTTCCACGAAAAAACCCAGACCGGCCTGCGGGTGCAGGACTGTCGCCGGGAGCCATTATTCGCGGCCCGTGTGCCGCAGCAGGTCTATCCCCACTTCGAGGCCGTGCCACCGCTGCTGGCGCAGACCCTGGCCTTCATCGAAAACCGCGAGGTGCTCTCGACCGAGGCGCCCCGCCACAACCCGGCCATCGAATGGGAGCGGCTGGGCCGTGCGGTGGTGGACCAGCTGTATGCGGTGGTCGACCACGACCATTCGGCGGCCGGTGGCAGCACGCTGGCCACGCAGATCGAGAAATTCCGCCACTCGCCCGAGGGCCGCACCAGCGGCGCGTCCGACAAGCTGCGGCAGATGGTGTCGGCCTCGGTGCGGGCGTATCTGAATGGCGAGGAAACGCTGTTCGCCCGGCAGCGCATCCTGGTGGACTACCTGAACAGCCTGCCGCTGGGTGCCGTGCGCGGTTTTGGCGACGTCAATGGCATTGGCGATGGCCTGACGGCCTGGTACGGTGCCGGTTTCGAGCGGGCCAATGCCGCGCTGCGCGAGCCACAGGGGCAGGCTGAGGGGCTTGCTGCGCGTGCGCTGGCCTACCGGCAGGTGCTGAGCCTGCTGATCGCGCAGCGCCGGCCGGCGCACTACTTCGGTCCGGGCCAGCGCCAGCTGGGCCAGGTGGTCGACAGCTACCTGCGCCTGCTGGGGGACGCCGGTGTGCTGGAGCCGGCGCTGCGCGACGCGGCGCTGCAGGCGCCGCTGGTGGTGCAGAGCCGCTACCACGACCCCGCTGCGTCCGGCCTGGACTTTGATGAACGCAAGGCCGCCAACCTGCTGCGCATCCAGCTCGCGTCGCTGCTCGATGTGCCCAGCCTGTATGAACTCGACCGGCTGGACCTGCAGGCCACCGGCACCATTGCAGGCAAGGTGCAGGCCGACGTGACCGCGCTGCTGAATCGGCTGCGCACCCCCGCAGCCGCCAAGGCGGCGGGCCTGCTCGACAAGCAGCTGCTGCAAAGCGGCGACCCGGCGCGGCTGCTTTACAGCTTCACGCTGTACGAAAGCAGCGGTGGCATGAACCGCGTGCGGGTGCAGACCGACAACCTCGACCAACCTTTTGACATCAACAATGGCGCCAAGCTCGAACTCGGCTCCACGGCCAAGCTGCGCACGCTGGTGAGTTATCTGGACATCATGGCCGCGCTGCATGGCCGGCTTGCGCCGCTGGAGCGCAAGGCGTTGCTCGATATACGGGTGGCGCGGCGCGACCGCCTGACACGCTGGGCGGTGGACTATTTCCTCACGGCCCGCGACCGCAGCCTGGGCACGATGCTCGAGGCGGCCATGCAGCGCCGGTATTCGGCCAACCCGGGCGAATCGTTCTTCACCGGCGGCGGCGTACACACGTTCACCAACTTCAGACCCGAAGACAACGCCAAGGTCCCCACCCTGTACGAGGCGCTGCGCGATTCGGTCAATCTGGTGTTCATCCGGCTGATGCGCGATGTGGTCTACCACCACATGTACCGCGATCCGTCTTCCGCGGCCAGCATTCTCGAGGACCCCGACCATCCCGACCGCGAAGGCCTGCTGCTGCGCTTTGCCGACCGGGAGGGCGCGCAGTTCATGCGCGGCTTCTACCGCAAGTACCGTGGCCAGACGCCCGACAAGATCGCCGAAACGATGGTCGCCGGCATCCGCCCCACGCCGCTGCGGCTGGCGGTGATTTTCCGCACGCTGCAGCCCGACGCCGACGTTGCCGCTTTCGCGGCTTTTGCCAGGCACCATCTGCCGGCCAGCCGCGACCAGGCGCAACTGGAAAAGGTGTTTGCGGAACAGGCGCCGGGCCGCTATACGCTCAGTGACCGCGGCTACCTGGCCCATGTGCATCCGCTGGAGCTGGTGGTGGCGGCCCACTTGCGCAACCATCCCCAGGCCACCGTGTCCCAGGTGCTGGAGGCCGGGGCTGCCGAGCGGCGCGAAGTCTACAGCTGGCTGTTTCGCACCAAGGCCCGCAGTGCGCAGGACAACCGCATCCTGTCGCTGCTGGAACTCGATGCGTTTGTGGAAATTCACCGCGGCTGGCAGCGGCTGGGCTATCCGTTTGCGAGCCTGGTGCCGTCGTATGCCACGGCCATTGGCAGCTCGGGCGACCGTCCGGCGGCGCTGGCCGAGCTGATGGGCATTCTGCTCAATGGCGGCTTGCGCTACAGCACGGTGTATCTGGAGGATCTGCAGTTCGCCCAGGCTACGCCGTTCGAAACCCGGCTGCAGCGCAAGGCCGCTGCGCCCGAGCAGGTGCTCGCTCCCGAAGTGGCCGATGCAGCCCGGCGGGCGCTGGCACTGGTGGTGAGCGATGGCACGGCACGGCGCCTGCGAGGCACGTTGACCGGGCCCGACGGAAAACCCTTGCCCATCGGTGGCAAGACCGGCACCGGTGACAACCGCCTCAACACCTACAGCGCCCGGGGCACCCAGACTGGTTCGCGTGCGGTCAGCCGCACCGCAACCTTCGTGTTCTTCATTGGCGGGCGCCATTTCGGCACACTGACGGCCTACGTGCCGGGCAAGGAAGCCGCTGGCTACCGCTTCACCAGCGCGTTGCCGGTGCAGATCCTGAAAGAGATGGCGCCGCTGCTGGCGCCGCTGGTGGGGGTGCCCGCCGACGAGACCTGTACCGGCACGGATTCCGGGCTGAAGCTGAGCCATGGCCTGCGCGACAGCCCGCAGTTGATTCCGGTTGCCCTGCGGTAGGTGCGCCGCAGAGCCGGCGGCGTGCGTGGTCAGGGGCCATAGGGTGTGCCATCCTTGTGGGTGAAGATCCATTGGCCTTCGACCAGCACGGCCCGGAGGTCGTCATCGGGATAGAACGCGGCATCACCCGGTGTCCTGTCGCCCACTTCCAGGTACCACACGTCGGCGGACGTTTCGTTGATCAGGCGGTGGCCGTTGCCGGTGCCGGCCTTGAACCCCGTGCACATGCCGGCGGACAGGCGGGTCCGGCCCGCGTCGGTGTGCAAGGTGGGCTCGCCCTGCAGGATGTAGACGAACTCGTCCTGCAGCGTGTGGCTGTGGCGAAACGCAGAGATGGCGCCGGGCGCCAGCCGGGTGAGGTTGACGCCGAAGCGGGTAAGCCCGAACAGGTCGCCCAGCGGCCGCTTTTCCCGGGCGGCCATCTGGCTGGCAAAGGGCTCAGGGTAGTTGGACGGTCTGGTGCGCAACGGGGCCTGCATGGCCGGGATGGCAAAGATGGGAGTCATGGCGCGGGAAACGGATGGCAGGTGTGGAGCGCGGTGTGATGTCAGCCGCGATGGCGGAAGTGTTCGTTCAGCTGGGCGCCGGTCACTGCCCGCCCGGCATAGTTGGCCGTGCCGCTGTCGCGCAATTCGGTGGCAGCACGCAGGAACTCGCCCAGCGCAGCGCGGGCCAGCGAACCGCCTACGCTGATGCGCTGCACGCCCAGTTCCCCGAGGTCCTGTGCGCTGAGCGACATGCCGGCGAGACCCATCAGCACGTTCACGGGGCGGTCCACCGCGCGGACCACGGTGGCAATGTCTTCCTGCCGGGTCAGGCCAGGTGTGAACAGCACGTCGGCACCGGCCTCCTGGTAGGCCTGCAGACGGGCAATGGTGTCGGCCAGGTCGGGTTTGCCGATGAAATAGTTTTCGGCACGAGCGGTCAGCGTGAAGGGGAAGGGGAGCGACTTCGCCGCCTCGGCAGCCGCGCGAATCCGTTCTGCGGCAAAGGCCCGCGTGTACAGCGGATCGGCGGGCCTGCCGCTGGTGTCCTCGATGGAGCCGCCGACCACGCCGGTACCGGCCGCCAGCAGGATGGTCTGCGCTACCTGCTCGGGGCTGTCCGCAAACCCGTTTTCCAGATCGGCGCTGACGGGCAGGTGGGTGGCGCCTGCGATGTCCTGCAGATGGGCCAGCAGCGCGTCGCGGGAGGTGGATTTATCGGGTTGCCCGCGCGAGAAGGAAAAGCCCGCGCTGGTGGTGGCCAGCGCCTTGAAGCCGAGTATTTCCAGCAGTCGCGCCGTTCCCCTGTCCCAGGGGTTCGGGATCACAAAGCTGTCCGCTGCCTGGTGCAGTGCCCGGAAGGCCGTGGCCTTGTCCGATTGCGAGGGGATTGCGGGTGATGCCATGGAAGTGTCTTTCAGGGTTGGGGGAGTGGTTGGGGCATGCGCCGGATTTCGCGGTCGTCAATGGGCCAGTGCAGGGCTGCAGCCACCACGCCCAGGCTGATCGCGCAGAGCCAGATGGCGTCGTAGGACCGGGTTGCCTCAAAAAGGTGGCTACCCAGCCAGACACCCAGAAACGATCCTAACTGGTGGCCAAAGAAAACGAACCCGAACAGCGTGGTGATGTAGCGCACCCCGAACACCTGCGATACCAGGCCGTTGGTCAACGGGGCAGTGCCCAGCCAGGCGAAGCCCATGACCGCGGCGAACCCATACAGGCTGGCCGGACTCAGGGGCAGCAGGACGAACGCCGCCATGGCCAGCGTGCGCACCAGGTAGATGCCCGCCAGCAGGTGCTTTCTCCGGTAGCGTGCGCCGAGCACGCCGCAGTAGTAGGTTCCAAAGATATTGGCCAGCGCAATGATGGCCAGGGCGGTCACGGCATGGGTAGGCTGCATGCCTTTGCCGAGCAGGTAGGCCGGGAGGTGGGTGGCGACGAAGGCCAACTGGAATCCACAGGCCAGGAAGCCGAGGTTCAGCATCCAGAAGCCGGAATGGCCAAAGGCCTCCCGCAGCGCAGCCGACAGCGGTATGCCGGCGCCATCCAGCGCGTGTGCAGGGCTCCTGCTGCGCAGCGGGACGGCCAGTGGCAGCACGAACGCCATTAAGACCGCGAAGCCGATGAGGGCTGTGCTCCAGCCCCAGGTGCCCAGCAGCCCCTGGGTGGCAGGCACCAGGGCGAACTGCGCCAGCCCACCCATCGCGCCGGCCACGCCCAATGCCCAGCTGCGCCGCTCCGGCGCGAATAGCCGGCTGAGCGCGCCGTACACGGCGCCGAAGGAGGTGCCGGACAGCGCGATGCCAATACACACCCCGGCACTCCAGATGAAGCCGGCCGGTGATGTGGCCTGGACCATGCAGAACAGGCCCACGGCGTAGAGCACCAGCCCCGCAGCGATGACCCGGGCGGAGCCAAACCGGTCGGCAACCATGCCAACGAGCGGCTGCGTGATGCCCCAGGTGAGGTTCTGGACCGCCATCGCGAAGCCGAATGTCTCGCGACCCCAGTCCCGGTCCATCGTCACGGGCAGGAGGAAGAGCCCCTGTACATGGCGCACGCCAAGCGCCAGCCCGAGAACGATGCCGCCGGCCAGCACCACGGCCCACGCGCTTTGCCACCAGGCGGATGGTGGCGCGCCGTCGGTGGAGCCCGGTGGGGAGGGTGGCTGGTGGGTCATGGGGCATCCGGCGTTGTATTGATGGGTGCCATTAGAGGGTTTTCGCACCCGTGTTTCAATCGATCTTTTCTCCTCACCACATGCGCCATGGGAATATCACTTCCGCTCATACGTCTCCCGTCGCTGGACCTGATCCGGGGCTTCGTTGCGGTGGGGCGCCGCATGAGCATCACGCTGGCCTCGCAGGACCTGTGCCTCACCCAGTCGGCGGTGAGCCGGCAGATCAATGCCCTGGAGGAGCGACTGGGCGTGAAACTGCTGGTGCGGGGCTACCGCTCCATCACCTTCACGCCCGAGGGTGAGCGCCTGTTCCGCAGCGCCGATGGCGCGGTGCAGCAGCTGCAGGATGTGCTGGGCGAGGTCCACACGAGCGGTGTGCTGCGGCCGGTGATGCTGAGCGCCAGCATCGGGGTCACGGGGCTGTGGCTGCTGCCGCGGCTGAGCCGTTTCCAGAAACTGCATCCGGGCGTGGACCTCAGTGTGTCCGCGAACAACCGGCTGGCCGATCTGCGCCATGAGGGCATCGACCTGGCCATCCGCTACGCCGCGCCATCAGCGGTGCCACCGGGTGCGATCCGCCTGTTTGGCGAATCGGTGGCGCCGGTGGCCCATCCGGCACTGGGTCTTCCGTCCCTGAAATCGGCGCAGGCGCTGGCCAGGCTGTGCCTGCTGGAGTTTGACGACCCGAAACACCCCTGGCTGCAATGGAGCGGCTGGCTCGGAACGATGGGCTGGAGCAAGGGCAAGCCGCAGGGCGTGCTGCATTTCAACCAGTATGACCAGGTGATCCAGGCCGCACTGGATGGCCAGGGTGTTGCGCTGGGCCGGCTGGAACTGATCCAGCCGCTGCTGGATGAGCGGCGTCTGGTGCTGCTCGCTCCCCCGCGGCTGATGGCGGAAACCGAGCATGCGTACTGGCTGATCCAGGCCGCAGAAAGCCCCCGGCGCGATGTGCGCCGGGTTGCCGAATGGATCGCATCCGAGGCAAGGGCCTTGCAGGAGAACGCCGCGTGAGGACCGCCCGCCGGAGTGCCCGGTCAGTGGCGTTGGCAGGTGGCTGTCAGGGCCTGCTGCGCACGCACCAGGCCAGCGCGTCGTCGAGCCGGTCATTGCCCCAGAACATCTCGTCCCCTACGAAGAACGTGGGGGCGCCGAAGATGTTCCGGGCCCGGGCCTCCTCGGTCTGATCCCGCAGCCGCTGCTTGTTGGCATCAGACTGCGCCTGCGCCACGATCTCGTGTGCCGGAAGCCCGAGTTCCTTCAGAACGCCGTTCACGACATCCACCGAATCAATCACGCGGTCTTCCGCAAAATTGAGCGACATCATGCGCCGGCAGTAGTCGCCCATCCAGTCCTGTTCGGCGCCGACCAGCGCCACCCGCAGTGGCAGCAATGCGCTGCGCGGGAAAGTGGTGGGTGGGGTCCAGGGGAGCTGGTATTTCGCGCACTCACGGAGCATGTCTTTCCAGACGTAATCGCCCTTGGCCTT
>DASWYJ010000107.1:0-8741 GCA_036405035.1 Burkholderiaceae bacterium | reverse complement strand
GGATGTTGGCGTGGCTGCGCTCGTTGATGAAGCGGCTTTGCGGATCGTCCTTCGCCTCCTTGGGCCAGGTGCTGATGAGGTAGTAGTTGACGGCCGGGCGGCAGCTCGAGCAGCCGTTGGGCGTTTTCCAGTCGAGGTACTTGAAAACATCACTGATGGTGAGCAGCTTCTTGCCGTCGGGCAGCGGCGTGCGGATGGCGTCGCGCACGGCCTGGTGGCCATGGTCGGTGCAGCCGCACATGGCCTTGAGCTTGGGCGTGGCCGAGTAATCGCCACCGGCGGTGAACATCAGGATCTGTTCGACCAGGCCGGTGCACGAGCCGCAGGAGGCGCTGGCCTTGGTGTGCTTTTTCACTTCTTCCAGCGTGAACAGGCCCTTCTCGCGGATGGCTTTGCAGATGGTTCCCTTGTTCACGCCGTTGCAGCCACAGACCTCGGCGTCGTCGGGCATGCTGGCGGCCTTGGTATGGCCTTCATGGCCCACGTCGCCGATGTTGGCACCGGCCTCGCCGAACATCAGCTTGTCGCGGATGTCGTTGATGCTGCGGCCGTCGCGCAGCAGCTTGAAGTACCAGCTGCCATCGACCGTGTCGCCGTACAGGCAGGCGCCGACCAGCTTGTCGCCCTTGATGACCAGCTTCTTGTAGACACCGCCGAACGGGTCGCTCATCACGATTTCTTCGGTGCCCTCGCCGCCCATGAACTCACCGGCGGAGAACAGGTCGATGCCGGTGACCTTGAGCTTGGTGGAGGTGAGCGAACCCACGTAACGGCCAATGCCGAACTGGGCCAGGTGGTTGGCGGCAACCTTGGCCTGCTCGAACAGCGGGGCCACCAGGCCGTAGGCGATGCCGCGGTGGGCTGCGCATTCGCCGACCGAATAGATGCGGGCGTCGGTCACGGTCTGCATGGTGTCGTTCACCACGATGCCGCGGTTGCAGTGCAGCCGCATCTTCTCGGCCAGTTCGGTGTTGGGGCGGATGCCCACGGCCATGACTACCAGCTGGGTTTCGACCTCGGTGCCGTCCTTGAACCGGATCGCGGAAACGCGGCCATCGGCCCCGCCCACCAGCTCCTGCGTCTGTGCGCCGATCATGAACTTCAGGCCGCGGTCCTCCAGCGACTTCTGCAGCAGCTTGCCCGCCACGTCGTCGAGCTGGCGTTCCATCAGCCAGGGCATGACGTGCACCACGGTGACTTCCATGCCGCGCAGCATCAGGCCGTTGGCGGCCTCCAGGCCCAGCAGGCCGCCACCGATGACGACCGCCTTCTTGTACTTCGCGGCGGCGTCGATCATCGCGTTGGTGTCGGCGATGTCGCGGTAGGCGATCACGCCCTGCAGGTCCTTGCCCGGCACCGGCAGGATGAAGGGGTTGGAGCCGGTGCACATCAGCAGGCGGTCGTATGCGGCTTCGGTGACGTTGCCCTGGGCATCGACCGCGCGCACGATGCGGCGCACACGGTCCACCTCGACCACCTTCTTGCCGGCATGCAGGGTGATGTGGTTTTCGGTGTACCACTCCCAGGAGTTCAGCACGATCTCGTCGAGCGTTTGCTCACCGGCCAGTACCGGTGACAGCAGGATGCGGTTGTAGTTGGGGTGTGGCTCGGCACCGAACACGGTGATGTCGTAGAGATCGGGAGCGACCTTGAGCAGTTCCTCGATGGTACGCACGCCCGCCATGCCATTGCCCACCATCACGAGTTGTAGTTTTTTCATGCTTGTTCCAGAAAGTGCGAGACACTCTGAACAAGCAATCCGCGGGCCAGCTTGCGCGCCCATGTACGGGCATGGTGCACGGCGGGCCTGCGCCAAAGCGGGGCGCAAGCCCCGCTTTGGTGGTTAATCTGCACTGTTGCAGTGCACCATCCCGCATCCGGTGCCCGTTTTCCCCGCAATGGTGTTGGCACGCGGCTTGCGCCAGGAAGTGCACCAAAAAAATCATAGCGCTCCCATTTCCGGATCACCCATGACAACAACATCCTCTTCCCATTCCTCTTTTTGGCGCGCCGGTCACCTCCCCACCCTGATAGCCGCTTTCCTGTATTTCGATCTGGCGTTCATGGTGTGGGTCATCCTGGGCCCGCTGGGGGTGCAGATTGCCGCCGATCTGCAACTGGATGCGGGGCAGAAGGGTCTGATGGTGGCGGTGCCGGTGCTTTCCGGTGCATTGCTGCGCATCGTCATGGGGGTGCTGGTGGACCATCTGCGCCCCAAACGTGCAGGCTTGCTCGGCCAGCTGGTGGTGATGGGGGCGTTGTCCTGGGCCTGGGTGGCCGGCATCCACAGCTACGCACAGGTGCTGGTGCTCGGTACGCTGCTGGGCTTTGCCGGCGCAGCCTTCGCCGTGGCATTGCCCCTGGCCTCGCGCTGGTACCCGCCGGAACACCAGGGCACAGCGCTGGGTATTGCCGGTGCCGGCAATTCCGGCACCGCCATTGCCGCGCTGATCGCACCCTCGCTCGCCGCCGCCTTTGGCTGGACCAACGTGTTTGGCCTGGCGCTGATCCCGCTGGTGCTGGTGTGCATCGTGTATCTGATCTTCGCCAAGGACGCGCCCGATTGCCCGCCGCCCAAGAGCCTGGCCCAGTACCTTCAGGTGCTGAAGGACCGCGACGCCTGGTGGTTCATGTTCTTCTACAGCGTGACCTTCGGTGGCTTCGTCGGCCTGGCCGCCAGCCTGACGATCTACTTCAACGCCCAGTACGGGCTGGATGCCAAGACCGCCGGCTTCTACACCGCCGCCTGCGTGTTCGCCGGCTCGCTGATGCGCCCCTTGGGCGGCAACCTGGCCGACCGCATTGGCGGCATCAAGAGCCTGTCGGTGATGTACGTGGTGGCTGCTGCCGCGCTCGCCGTCGTCAGCATCGGCCTGCCGTCGTCCTGGGCCGCGCTGGCCGTGTTCGTCGTGGCCATGCTGGCGCTCGGCATGGGCAACGGCTCGGTGTTCCAGCTGGTGCCGCAGCGTTTCCGCAAGGAGATCGGCGTGATGACCGGCATGGTCGGCATGGCGGGTGGCGTGGGGGGGTTCTACCTCGCGTCGTCGCTGGGCTATTCCAAGAAGCTGACCGGCAGCTACCAGGCGGGCTTCCTGATCTTTGCCGCGCTGGCCGTGGTGGCGCTGGTGGGGCTGACCGTCATCAAGAAACGCTGGCGCACCACCTGGGGTTCGGCGGCCATGACGACCGCCAAGATCTGACGCGGTAAGCTGCCGCGATGCCACTCCGCATCAGTGCCGCCCACCATTCGGCCACCGGCCCCCGCGAAGCCAACGAGGATTTTGGCGGCTTCGTTGTACCGGCGGGCGATGAGCTGGCCCGCAAAGGCTTCGCCGCCGTGGTGGCCGATGGTGTTTCCGGCGCCGATGGTGGCCGTGAAACAGCCGAGCACTGCGCCCGCAACGTGCTGGCCGACTACTACTCCACCCCGGACAACTGGGAGGTGTCGCAGGCGCTGGACCGCATCTACCAGGCGCTGAACCGCTGGGTGCAGACCCAGGCGCGGTCCCGCCAGTCGCTGGTGGGCATGGCCACCACGCTCACCGGCCTGGTGCTGCGCGGCAATGCCTACTATTTCTCCCACGTGGGCGATACCCGGCTGCTGCTGTGGCGCCCCGGCGCACCCGACGCCGTGCAGCAGCTCACCACCGACCATGTGTGGCAGCGGCCCGAGATGGAGCACGTGCTGACCCGCGCAGTGGGCCTGGACAGCAAGCTCGCGGTCGACCATGGCTGGGGGCCGCTGCATGCGGGGGACGTGTTCGCGCTGGTGTCCGACGGGGTCTGGGCCAAGGTGGCGCCAGCGGACATGGCCGCATCGCTGCGCCGCCTGCACGCCGGCGATGGCAGCGCCGACGACTGCGCCCGTGCGCTCGTGCGCACCGCACTCGATCTGGGCGGCACCGACAACGCCACTGCCGTGGTGGTGCGGGTCGATGAAATCGATGCCCATGGCCTGCGCGACAGCCTGCACCTGCAGCGGGACCTGCCGGCACTGCCGCGGCTGGCCGTGGGCGATTGTTATGACGGCCTGACCGTGCTCGAAGCCCTGCACGAGTCGCGGGTGACGCTGCTCTACCGCGTGCAGGATGCGGCGGGCCGGCAGCTGGTGCTGAAAACCCTGACCGAAACCGCCCAGGCCGATGCCCATGAGCGCCTGGCCTTCGCCCATGAGAACTGGCTGGCCCGGCGCGCGGTGGCCCGCTTCTTTGTGCAGGTGGTCGAGCCGGCAACGCCGCCGTCGGCGCTGTATGCGCTGACCACCTGGCATGCAGGCGCCACGCTGGGCCAGCAGCTCGCCGCGGGACGCCACTACACGCTGCCGGAGGCGCTCCGGATCGGCATGGATCTGGCGCGCGCACTGGGGGCGCTGCACCGCCGCAGCATCGTGCACCGCGACGTGAAACCCGACAACGTGCATCTGGGCGACGACGGCCAGCTGCGCCTGCTGGATCTTGGCGTGGCGGTATCGGGCTTCGATGTGGCGGAGCTGGCGCAGGCGCGCCGCGCCGGCACGCCTTCCTACCTGGCCCCCGAGCTGTTTGCCGATGGTTCGCCCACTGCGCGTTCCGATCTGTATGCCTGGGGCGTGACGCTGTACCACCTGCTGACGCGGCGGTTTCCGTTCGGCGAGGTGGAGCCGTTCCAGACCCCCCGTTTCGGCGACCCGGCGCCGCCGAGCCGCTGGCGGCATGACATTCCCGGCTGGCTGGAGCATGTGCTGCTGCGCGCGCTGGCGGTGGAGCCGGAGGCGCGGTTCGAGACCGCCGAGGAGCTGCTGCTGGCGCTGGAGCAGGGGCCGCTGGCGCAGGCCGCGCCCATCAAGCGCCGGCCGCTGGCCACGCGCAACCTGCTGCGCACCTGGCAGGTGGTGGCGCTGGTGTCACTGGCCGCCAATGTGGCGCTGCTGGTGGCCTGGCTGGCCTGACCGGAGGCAGGCCGGGATCAGAGCGCGCTGCGGCTGATCCAGCACTTCTCCGGCGATTTCAGGTACGACCACGACATCAGGATCTTGGTGCGTTTGTCGACCACGAAACCAATGGTGCAGCCGCTCTGGTCGGGCATGATGTATTGCATGCGGTTGGCGTCGAATTCCTTCTTCTGGATCAGCTCGTCGGTGTCGAGGTAGCTGCCGGCGATCGAGTGGCCGATCCAGTCGTTGAGTTTCTTTTCGCCTTCGGCGCGGGGGCCGGTGGCCGCGCAACCGGCCAGCAGCGCCGCTGCCACGGTGGCGCTGGCAGCCGTGGCGAGGTAGCGGGCCACAGCAGGGCGGCGGGGGGAGGGCAGAGCGGTCATGGCAGGGCTTTCGTCGGGGTTTCACACGGTGGGCGTGCACGCACTGCGGTGATTGTGCCATCGGGTGCCCGGCGGCGGCCATCCGCCAGCCTGCGCGGTGCCCCGGAAATGCTATATTTTGTGTAGCTTTGGAGACAGTATCTGCGCTGGCCGGAGGCCGAAATGGCATTCAAATCCACCGCGCTGGCCGGGTCCAGGCCCATGCAGCCACTTCCCGGCAAAAACGGCGCGGAAGCCCGCGCCGTGTGTTGCCCGGTTGCGCGCGCTCAGGCGGCCTGTTTCTCCACGTGGGACTGGCGGGTGTAGAGGAAGTCGATCACGGCCTTGCGGTAGTGCAGGTAGTCGGTGTTTTCCGCCAGGTCCACCCGCGAGCGGGGGCGGGGCAGTTCCACCCGCAGCACCTCGCCGATGGTGGCGGCCGGGCCGTTGGTCATCATCACGATGCGGTCGCTCAGCAGCACGGCTTCGTCGACATCGTGCGTCACCATCACCACCGTGCTCTGCGTGGCCGCCACGATGGCCAGCAGTTCGTCCTGCAGCTTGGCGCGGGTCAGCGCATCCAGCGCGCCGAAGGGTTCGTCCATCAGCAGCACCTTGGGCTCCATCGACAGCGCCCGGGCAATGCCCACGCGCTGCTTCATGCCACCGGAGATTTCCCCCGGACGCTTCTGCGCCGCATGGCTCAGGCCCACCAGCGCCAGTGCGGCGTCGGTGCGGGCCTTGAGCTGGCTTTTGCTCTCCGGCGCCTTGCCGGTCACGAGGCTGGAGGCGCCGAAGACGCGCTCCACCGCCAGGTAGACGTTGTCGAAGCAGGTCAGCCAGGGCAGCAGCGAGTGGTTCTGGAACACCACGCCACGGTCCGGGCCGGGGCCGTTGATCTCGCGGTTGGCGCAGATCAGGCTGCCGCTGGTCGGGCGGGTCAGCCCGGCGATCAGGTTCAGCAGCGTGGATTTGCCGCAGCCCGAGTGGCCGATCAGCGTGATGAACTCGCCCTTGGCCACGGTGAGGTTGACGTTCTGCAGTGCGCAGAACGGCCCCTTGCTGGTCTTGAAGACCTGCTCGACGTTGTCGATCTGGATGTATTTGCTGGTCAGGTTGTCGTTCATGGTGCTTCTCCAGTTACATCTTCACTTCTTCGAACGTGAACGCCGTCGCCAGCTTGATCAGCGCGAACTCCAGCAGCAGGCCGACGCCACCGATCACGAAGATCGCGATGATGATGTTCTTCACGTTCAGGTTGTTCCACTCGTCCCAGATCCAGAAGCCGATGCCCACGCCACCCGTCAGCATCTCTGCGGCCACGATCACCAGCCAGGCGGTGCCCACGGCCAGCCGCACGCCGGTCAGCATGTAGGGCAGCACGGCGGGGAACAGGATCTTGGAGATGATCTTCCACTCGCTCAGGTTCAGCACGCGGGCCACGTTCATGTAGTCCTGCGGCACGCGCTGCACACCCACGGCGGTGTTGATGATCATCGGCCAGATCGAGCAGATGAAGATGGTCCAGATGGCGGCCGGATTGGCGCCCTTGAAGACCAGCAGGCCGATGGGCAGCCAGGCCAGCGGCGACACCGGGCGCAGCAGGCTGATCAGCGGGTTGAACATGCGGCTCATGAAGCTGAAGCGGCCGATGATGAAACCCAGCGGAATGCCCACCGCCGCCGCCAGGCCAAAACCGAGGGCGACGCGCTGCAGCGAGCTCAGCACGTTCCAGCCTACACCCTGGTCATTGGGGCCCTTCTGGTAGAAGGGGTCGCTGAAGACCGAGATGGCCTGCTGCAGCGTGTCCCATGGCGTGGGGATGCTGCCCTTGGTGGTGGCGGACACCAGGGCCCAGATGCCGACCAGCAGGCCAAGGCCCGCTACGGGGGGCAGCACGCGCAGCGCCAGCGCCGCCCAGCCGAACGGCATGCGGGGCGCACGGACGGCCGGCGCGGGAGTGGATGCGGCGGCATCTGCGGTGCCGGTGCTGCGTGCCTTGCGGGCGCTGTGGCCCGCAGCGGGGCGCACCACCTTGGTGGGTGCAGGGGGGCCTTCGAACGAGGGCATGTGGAATACGGCGCTGACCATGGTGTCACCTGTGGAGAGAGTGGAGGATGAGGGGTCCGTAGGAAGAAGGGCTCAGCGAGGCTCAGGCCTTGATGGCGAACGAGTCGGCGTATTTCTTCGGGTCCTTGCCGTCCCAGACCACGCCGTCGATCATCTTGCTGGTGCGCAGCACCTCTTTCGGCACGCTGGCCTTGGCCAGGGTGGCGGCCTGCTTGTACAGGTCGATCTGGTTGACCTGCTTGGCCACGGCCAGGTAGTCCGGGTGGTCCTTGAGCAGGCCCCAGCGCTTGTGCTGCGTGAGGAACCACATGCCGTCGCTGAGGTAGGGGAAGTTGACCGCGCCGTCGTTGTAGAACTTCATGTAGTTCGGGTCGTCCCAGGTCTTGCCCAGGCCGTTCTGGTAGCGGCCCAGGATGCGCTGGTTGATGGCGTCCACGCTGGTGTTGACATAGGACTTGTCGGCCACGGTTTCGGCCATCTTGTTCTTGTTGGTCAGGCTGGCGTCGATCCACTTGCCGGCCTCGATGATGGCGGCCATGACGGCACGGCAGGTGTTGGGGTACTTCTTGACGAACTCGGCCGAGGTGCCCAGCGTCTTCTCCGGGTGGTCCTTCCAGATGTCCTGGGTGGTCACGGCGGTGATGCCGATGCCGTCGATGATGGCGCGGTGGTTCCAGGGCTCGCCCACGCAGTAGCCGTCCATGTTGCCAACGCGCATGTTGGCCACCATCTGCGGCGGCGGCACGGTGATGACCTTGGCGTCCTTGAAGGGGTTGATGCCGGCGCTGGCCAGCCAGTAATACAGCCACATGGCGTGGGTGCCGGTGGGGAAGGTCTGCGCAAAGGTGTATTCGCGCTTTTCCTTGGCCATGAGCTTGGCCAGCGAGCCGGCGTCCACCGCGCCCTTGTCGGCCAGGGTCTTGGAGAGCGTGATGGCCTGGCCGTTGTTGTTCAGGTTCATCAGCACGGCCATGTCCTTCTTCGGGCCGCTGGTGCCGAGGTGCACGCCATAGACCAGGCCGTACAGCACGTGGGCCATGTCGAGCTCACCGCTGACCAGCTTGTCGCGCACGCCGGCCCAGGAGGTTTCCTTGGACAGCACGATCTTCACGCCGTATTTCTTGTCAAAGCCCAGCACCGAGGCCATCACCACGCTGGCGCAGTCGGTCAGCGGGATGAAGCCGATCTTGACTTCCTCCTTCTCCGGCTTGTCGGAGCCCTGTGCGTAGACGGTGGAGCGCAGGGCGGGCGACAGGCCCACGGCGCCCACGGCGGCCGCCTGCAGAACGGTACGGCGGCTGAGGTTGTGTTTCAAGAGATCGGTCATGGGTGCTCCACAAGTTGCCAAAAAATGAATCGCAAAAAACAAAAAAGGCGTCCTTGCCGCGCAGGCTGCG